>JACPFE010000441.1 GCA_016183145.1 Deltaproteobacteria bacterium
TACCCGCTTTCGCGGGTATGACGGAACCCAGGCGGGCCTCTTCGTTCTCATCCCCAAACGGGTATTTTCAAAGGAGATCACGAAGGACACGAAGGTTTTCGTAGGTGCGCTTCGCGCACCGGTCGGTCTCGGAATATCTCCCGCAAAGCATGCCCTGAGCGACGTCGAAGGGACGCAAAGGCGCAAAGGAAGAGCATTGTCATTTCGAACGAAGAGAGAAATCTTTCCTAGATCCCTCGCATTCGCTCGGGATGACAGGCCTTGGGCCTGTCGCTTAGCGTCTTGGCGCCTTGGCGCGAGGCATATCCGAATCCGAGGGGTTTCGGCGCCCGGAAGATTTGCGCAGGCTGCGCAAGTTTTCAACTATAGTAGTACAGAGTTCGCAGAGGATTTGTTCAGGATGATATCCTTATTTGAACGTCTCCGCGACCTCAGCGCCTCTGCGGTGCAATCTCCGAGTGTTCCTTCACCACAAACCGGCATAGCGTTGGCGCGGTTACCCACACGGAAGCCTGAAGACCGTTATAGAAAAGACACGCCGCCGTCTACGGCGACGGTCTGTCCGGTCATGAAATCGCTCAACGGCGATGAGAGAAACAAGACGGTGCCCACCAAATCTTTGGGCAACTGCACGCGCTTCAAGCAGCGGTCGGCGACGCGGGCGCCGCGCATCTTTAAGATCTCTTCGGTAGGATTGTCTTCCGACAGCGTCGAGCCGGGCGCGATGGCGTTGACGTTGATGTTGTCATCGCCGACTTCGCGCGCCAGTGTGCGCGTGAAGCCGATGACGCCGGCCTTCGACGTGACGTAATGAATGCGGCCGGCGCTGCCGTTGAGCGCCGTGCCCGACGAGATGTTAACGATCTTTCCCGACTTTTGTTTGCGCATGGCCGGCAACACGGCGCGGCAGCAAAAGAACAAGCCTTTCAAGTTGACCGCCATCATGCGGTCCCACTCCCCAGGGTCGATGGTGTCGATACCGCCGCGATTCATCGGGATGGTCGCGAAGATCGCCGCGTTGTTCACCAGGATGTCGACGCGGCCGTATTGGTCGAGGATGGTTTTCACCAGCATCTGCGTCGACGCTTCGTTGGCGACGTCGACCTTGATCGATAACGATTGAGCGTCGGTTTGCGTGTTTACTTCCTTCGCCACTTTCGTTGCCGCGGGCTCGTCGATGTCCGCGACGACCACCCGCGCGCCGGCGCCGCCAAAACCAAGGCAGTAGGCCCGCCCGATGCCGTGACCGCCGCCGGTGACGATGACAACTTTGTCTTTCAGTCCTTCGATCATATGCGTCCCCCATGAATTGATTTGGAGTCAAAATAGCCTCAGACCTTTCGTTGTGTCAAGGCGCGGGGTCGAGCATCGGCGAAAAGATCATGCTAAGATGCCGTGAAATCAATTTTTCGAGGAGGTCGTCATCCAAAATCGCAACGCTTTTAAGTGGGGAAAGGGGATGGCTTCGGTTAGCTGCGCCGTGGTGTTCACCCTCTGGGCCACCCTGGCCATGGCTCAGGCGCAACCGGGGGAGAATCTTCCTATGTACGGCCAACCAGGGATAGTCCGCTCTGACGCGCTGAAAAAAGCCGACGCGGCTTTTGCCCGGCAAGCGACGACTAAGTATGGCAGCCCCGGCGCCGCCAGTCGTGTGTGGGCCAGTCGGGGCTGGGCCTCAGTAAGGGGCGGCAAGCTTGATCTTGCAATCCAGCAATTCAATCAAGCTTGGCTGCTTAACTCGCAAAACTACCAAGTCTTCTGGGGGTTCGGCGCCGTTCTGAGCGAGCAGGGACGGTTGGCCGAAGCCATCGAACAGTTGGAGATTGCCAACCGGCTGATTGACGAGCCGGCTCAGAAGGCCGCCTTGTTGTCCGATCTGGGTTCGGTTTATTCGGAGTTGGCCGCGCGCTTGCCGGAGGATAAACAGCTCGATCGCGCGCAACATTTCGTCAGCGCCAACCGGCGCTTTGCCGAGGGTCTCGAAATCGATCCCAATTACGCGCCGAGCTGGAGAGAATGGGCGATCTCTCTGTTCCGCCAAGAGCGGTATTCCGAAGCCTGGATCAAGGCTAAGCGAGCTATAGAACTCAAGGCCGAACCTTTTCCCGCCAACTTTCTCAATGACCTTCGCAAGAAAGTTCCCGAGGCCAAATAGTTAAAGTGAGCGCAGAGGCGGCATGTCTCGATACGCTATTCTACGAGCGATTCAAAATCTGGATCCCGAGAAAGACGATCAGCGCATCGTTTTTCTCTCGAGCCGTTTCGATTTCCCCTTCGACACGACGCGGGCGCTGGAGTTCGCGTTGTTTCGGACTTTCTGCGTGCCGAGAATTTCGGCGCTGCTCGACCGGACGGCTGAGTTTCGTGTTCGCGCCCAGAAGCGCTACGATGACACGGACCTCATCGTCAGTGAGATCATGGAGTGGGGTTACGACAGCGAGCGGGGCACGCGGGCGCTCAGGCGCTTGAATCAATTACACGGGCGCTTCGCTATCGCCAACGAAGATTTTCTCTATGTCCTCTCAACGTTCGTTTACGAACCGATCCGTTGGAACGAGCGATTCGGCTGGCGTTTGATGTGCGAGGAGGAGCGGCTCGCCTATTTTCATTTTTGGCGCCAGGTGGGCCGGCGCATGAACATCCGGGAAATTCCTGCCGACTACGGCGCTTTCGAGCGTTTCAATCGCGAATACGAAGCGCAGCACTATCGCTATACTGAGACAAACGAGCGCGTCGGCGCGGCCACCCGCGAGTTGTTCGTCGGTTGGTTTCCACGCTTCCTAACGCCGCTGGTGCGCTCGGCGATCTACGCCTTGCTCGACGATTCGCTGATCGCGGCATTTGGTTTCCCGCGGCCTTCCCCGCTGATGCGCCTGCTTGTGCCCGGCGCTTTGAAACTTCGCGGCTGGCTCGCCGGATTTGTGCCGGCCCGGCGCGCGCCGCGGCTGCGGACTGAAATGGGACACCCGACTTATCGAGACGGCTACGTCATTGAGCGCTTGGGACCGCCGGAAGCTGGGTAGAAACCATGCTGGAGTCGTAGACGAACAAACGATTGGTGTGTTGGAGTGATGGAGTACTGGAAGGGAGCAAATGGCCTCGAGGATAGAGGATCGAGAATGGAGAATCGCGATCCTCCATCGTCCATCTTCCATCCTCGACCCATCCTGCCGTTCCGTCACGCGTCGAGTGTCTGGCCGCCGTCGATGA
>JACPFE010000442.1 GCA_016183145.1 Deltaproteobacteria bacterium
CTCGCATTTTCAGGATGTTGCGAAGGCGAGATTCTTCGGCTTCGCCTCAGAATGACATTAAGACACAGTCTCTGACGGGGGAGGACTAAGGTGGGGGTGAACTATCATTACCCCCCCAACAGCTTTTTCATCCTCGCGATGGTATCGGGCGTCTGATTCAACGCGTCCTTGACGATCTTTTCCAACTCCTCGCCGGGCACTGGATCGAGATCAAACTTCCGCTTATCGAGATCGGCGAGAAAGTCCTTGTCCTCCATCGTTCGGTTAAAGGCATCGCGCAGGATTTTCACCCGATCGGGAGGGATGCCCGGCGTGCCAAGCATGGGGCGTCCCAACGCGCCCGACGCCAACATCACGGTTGCCAGACTCCGCGCCGGCTCCGGGGTTTTGTACTTGTCCATGAGCTCCCAGATGGTCGGAGTCTCGGGCAGCTTGCTGGAACGCTTTTTGCCGGTTTGAATGATATTGCGCACAAAGTTCTTTTTGCGCCAGGTGTGGTACGGCTCGCGGGAAAGAAACGCCTCGATGGTGAAGGCGCGGCAATGAATTTCTCCACGCTCTACGGCGAGGTCGATTTCCGGTCCGCCGGGATAACCCTGTACCAGACTGAATTTCGCTCCGAGAGTCTCCTCGAAAAGTTTCGGCAGGTAATAAGCCGAGTCCGAAGTTCCCTGCGCGCCGCAGCGTGGCGCTTCCCTGGCGTTGCGCACGTCATCGATCGTCTTGTAGGGCGTGTCCGCGCGCATATACATCTGCGATTCTCCCTGTACGGGCGCGCCGATCCAGACGAACTTGCCCCAATCGAATTGAATCTCCGGACGCCCAACCAATTGGTCGAAGTAAAGCGTCGGCACGATGGAGCCGATCAGGCTCAAACCGTCGGGCTTCGTTTTGGTGTAGACATAGTTGGCGGCGATTTTATGCCCCGCCCCAGGCATGTTTTGCACGATCATGTCCGGCTTGCCGGGGATATGCCTGCCCATATACTGGGCCAGCAAGCGCGACCACTGGTCGTAAAGCGCCCCCGGCGTCGTGCCGACGTAAACCGTGATGGTCTTGCCCTTGTAAAAGTCAGCCTGGGCGAAGGCCGATGTTCCCCAAAACAAACTGACCACGATAAAGCTCGCGCCGAATATCGATCGCACTACGCTAATCGTCTGTCGCATAAGACCTCCTGACCAGTCCCGGATGGCTCCGTAGATTAACATGGGACGAGTAGCAGTCAAGACGCTCTGAGAAAACCGGACTCTTGGCGGCGTTCCCCACGCCACGGGGAATCCGTCGCCAGCGGTTCCTTGTTCCTATTGTCCGTACAGACGCTTTACGAATCCGCTGTCTTCGATCTCTTTCAATATACTCGGATCGATCAGATCGCTGGGCTTGAATTTCTTGATCTCGGGGCGGCCTTTGCCGAGCTGATCCAAGATGGTCTGAATTCCCTCGGGGCTTGGGTACGGAACGCTGCGAATCAGCCGTTGGGACATCTCCTGGTAGGCGGTCTGCATGAGCGAGACATCGTCGACGCGGGTGTATTTTTTCAGCACGTTCAACGCCAGTTCTTTGTTGGTCTTAAAAACATAAATGCCTTCGAGATAGGCTTTCATGAACCGGATCACGACATCGCGGTTGTCGCGGATATAGCTCTTTTTGGTGCCGAAGCCGTGCATCGTGTATTGCACGTCGAGCCGGCTCAAATCGTAGAGCAGAAAAGAACCCGATTTGAGGGCGACCGAGGCGATGGGTTCGGATAACACGGCGGCATCCACCGCCTTGTTCTGCAGCGCCATCATCTCTTCGATCTCGCCGCCCACCTGGATGATCGCCACGTCTTTGTCCGGCACCAGCCCCCACCGGTCCAGCGCGAAACGGATCGCGGCGTCGCTCACCCCGCCGAGGCGGGAAATGCCGACCTTCTTGCCTTTGAGCGCCGCGGGCTCTTTGATCTCGGGGCGCGAGATAATCTTGAAGACGAAAGTATTCAGCGTCGCGGTCAGACCGACGAAGTCGGCGCCCGCCATGTTGGCGTTGACGTTGGCGACGCCGCCGCTGGTCAGGAACTGGATCTCGCCCGCCAGCGCGGCCTGGATCGCTCTTGAGCTCACCGGCACGTAAAGCAGTTCAGCATCGAGGCCCTGCTTCCGCGTCAAGTTCAGTTCCTTCATGATATAGATCGGGTCCATCTGGATGGCGATCGAAGTATAGGCGGCGCGAATCTTCGGCGGGCTCTGCGCCTGGGTCGCCTCACAAAAGATCAGCGGCAACAGTAAAAGGCATATTTTAAGAGGTTGAGTTCGAGGCATGGAGCGCTCCAGATTATATTAAGCAATCAGTTTTCTGCTCTCAAAGAGAAACCCCGGCTGGTGAATCAGTTAGAGACTCTTCTATTCTATCCCGGTCCTTCGACGAAGGCTTCCTCGCGCGTCTTGCTGAACGCTGGGATCAACACCGAGCACATTGCCAGGGCGGCCAGCGCCAGCAACGTCGCGCTGATCGGCCGCTGCACGAAAACCCAGGGATTGCCGCGCGAGAGCAACATCGCGCGGCGCAAATATTCTTCCATCAGGGGACCCAAGATAAACGCGAGCAGCATCGGCGCCGGCTCGCAGCCGAGCTTGGAAAAAACATAGCCGATCACGCCGAAAAGCGCCATGAAGTAAATGTCGAATTCGGTATTTTTGAGACTGA
>JACPFE010000420.1 GCA_016183145.1 Deltaproteobacteria bacterium
GTTCCCTCCCATCGCCACACTGGATGCCCGCTTGCGCGGGCATGACGGATCTTCTCTTCGACTAAAGCATGCTCTGAGCCAGTCGAAGGGTGAACGGAAGGTTTTTCAGTAGGCTGTTTACCTGTATACCTTGTCGATGAATCCGCTCTTGTCCAGGTCGCGCACGATGCTGTCGTCGACGATGTCCTCGACTCGCAGCGTCGCGCCCGGTTTTCGCGCCAGCGCGTCTTTGATCTGCACTTCAGTCCCCTCCCGCGTGACCAGCGGCACGCGGTCATACAGCTTCGCCACCGCGGTATAGGCCTCTTCCAAATAGGCCGGATTGTTTTGCCGGTTGTACTTGGCGATGATCTTCTTACTTTCCTCTTTTCGGGTTTTGAAAAAATGCGTCGACTCGATCAGCGCCATGAGGACTCGTTTTGCGGTCTCTCTCCGGCTCGATAAGAAGGATTTGGTCGTCGTCGCACAGATGAAGGGAAAATCGAACCGCTTCTGGAAATCGGCCGTGCTGATCAAAACTCGGTGCGGCATGCCCTCGGCGAGTTTGATGATCCCCGGTGGAGACGGAAAACCGGCGATCCGGCCGCTGCGGAAAGCGCCGGCCCTCTCGGGCGCCCCGCCGACCTGCAAGATCGGCACGTCCTTGACGGGTTCCAAGCCCAGAGCCTTCACCAGAACCCGGGCCGCCACGTCCGAGGCGCTGCCGATGCGGCTGATGCCGATATTTTTCCCCCTTAAGTCTTCCACCGTCTTGATCGACTCGTGCACCACAAGCTCATAGGGCAAGGTATTGAGCATGCATGCCACCATCACCAGGTTCGCCCCACCCACCACGGCGCTCGCCACGCCTCCTCCCGACGCGTTACCGAGCGGAATTTCCCCGGCGATGATGGCCGACACGGCTGTGGTCGTGCTCGGAATATAGATAAGCTCGCTGTCCAGGCCGTGCTTCTTAAATAAGCCCACCTCCTGCGCGGTATACCAGACCGCATTGCTGGCATCGACCGAGCTGTAGTCGAGCTTGATTTTCTCCTGCGCGCCGGCTTCGGTCTGAAAACCGAACCAGCCCAAAAGCAGCATGATCCTAATCGTCATTCTCACCATCATTTGGACCTCCCATTCAGGGAATTGATTAAACCAACCCTCGATGAAAGATTAAACTCCAACAGAACAAACGAATCAACAGAGCGAGGGGAATTATACAACACTCGCGTGGAGAGCGAGCGGTTTCAGTTCTCGTCGGCTCGAAGCCGACAAGAAATATCCCCTCTCCACCACGTCTTCGTGGGGGAGAGGGATAGGGTGAGGGGGCAAAGCATGCCGGACCCTCACCCCTACCCTCTCCCGCGAAGCGGGCGAGGGTGATCTCGCTTGTCTCCTCCGGAGACATCGCGCAACATACTTCGCCTGAAGCATGCCCTGAGCTTAGCCTGGTCGAAGGATCGAAGAGGCGAGGGAGTTCAGCCATCCCCGACAGACACATTTATAAGAACGTAAAACCGGGCCATGCATTCACCCGCGGGCAGCTCCACCCAGACCGGATCGCCGCGGCGCAATTGCAGCGTGTAATGCTGGTGCGTCTGCAGCACATTCTTGCCGATGTCTACGGTGCAGTCCACATACTCCCCCAGAAACATCGCGGCGCCGACCTTGCCTTCGATAATGTTTTCGTTCTCCGGCGGCTTCTTTTGGTGCAGCACGACGCTCTCAGGCCGGACCATCACGATGACTTTCGTTCCCTGGGTCAGGCCGGGAAGCAAACCGCAACAAACGTCCCCCGTATCGGTGTGGACCACTCCCGTGCCCTCGCTGCCGACCTTGCTCACCTGGCCGTTAATCTGATTCGTCGAACCGATGAAGTTCGCAACAAACTTGCTCTTGGGCTGAAGGTAAATCTCCCTCGGCGCGCCCTCCTGGATGATGACGCCGGCGCTCATCACGGCGATGACGTTGGACATGGACAACGCTTCGATTTGATCGTGGGTGACATACAAGGTCGTAATGCGTAGGCGGCGCTGCAGTTCGCGCAGCTCCACGCGCATGCGCTCGCGCAGCTTGGCGTCAAGGTTGCTCAGCGGCTCGTCCAATAACAGCACCTGGGGTTGGCGCACCAGCGCCCGCGCCAAAGCGAGACGCTGCTGTTGGCCACCCGATAACTGGGTGGCCATGCGCTCCTCATAACCACCCAACTCCACCTGAGCGAGCGCAGCCTCCACTTTCTTTTTGATATCGGAGTTGCTCAAGCGTTCCTTGCCCACCCGCAGCGGGAAGGCCACGTTTTCGAACACCGTCATATGGGGCCAGATAGCGTAGCTTTGAAACACCATCCCTATGGAACGGCGGTAGGCAGGCACGAAGGTGCCGTTCGCCGCCGAAAAAACTTTCTGGCCGGCCACCACAATTTCTCCGTCGTTGGCCTTTTCCAAACCGGCGATGCAGCGCAACGTCGTGGTCTTGCCGCAACCCGAGGGTCCGAGCAGCGTGTAGAAGCGCCCCTCGTCGACCGTAAACGATATATCGTTAACCGCCCTGACGCCGGCGTTGTCTCTGTCCGCGAAGATTTTTATCAGAGACTTAACTTCGATCATGGGCGATTCCCTGCCGAGGAGGCCCGAGTATTGGAATGATGGAATGATGGAGTGATGTATTGAAAACCCAATACTCCACTATTCCAATATTCCACCATTCCAGCCTCACGCCCCTCACGTTTGAATTCCGATCCGCCCCGTGAGTTTATAAAAGAGCGCTACTACCGAAAGCAACGTCGCGATCATCAACACGCCGATCGCCGCCACCACGGTCACCTGCCCCTGCTCGAACATGGTGAACAGCAATATCGATAACACCCTGCTCTCGCCGGTAGCCAGGAGCACCGAAGTCGAAAACTCCCTGAATGATACGATACAGATATAGATCCAGCCCGCTACCAATCCGGGCCGGAGCAAAGGCAGCGTTACACGCTTGAAGGTTTGCCACCAGGAAGCGCCGGACGCCGAAGCCGCCTCCTCCAGCTCGCCGTGAATTTGCAGTATCGAGCCCGACGCCGCGCGCATGCCGTACGGGATATAACGGGTGACGTAGGCGATCAGCAACACCCAGATCGTCCCGTAGATCGGAATCGGGAAGGCGACATAGAGCAAGATCAACGACATGCCCATGACGATGCCGGGAATCGTGATCGGCACGAAGGCGAGGAAATCCAAGACCCAGGAACCCGGCAGACGGCTCTTGTAGACGATCCACGCAACCAACGAAGTCAGCATCATCGCCACCGTAGCTGTCAGCGTCGAGAGGATGAGGCTGTTTTTCATCGCGTCCCAAAACGGCCGAAAACCCCCGAGGTAGCGATAGTTGTCGAGGCTCAACTTATCCAACGCGTCCCATCCGGGCGCGGCGAAATAGGGCAGGAACGAGGCCCAGAACAGGACCAGAAAGGGCAGCAGCACGACTAAGACGAAATAGACGCTCAAAAACCCGAAGCCCAGCCAACGCCAGGGACCGAGATCGAACTGGCGCGGCCGGAACGCCTTGCCGGTGACGGTTTGAAACTTTTTTCCTTCTTTCGTGGCCCGCGTATACAACCACACGCCCACGGCGCTCAACAGCAGCAAACCGACCGACAACGCGCCGCCGCGGCCGTAATCGGGAGGATATTCATTGAACGCGAGATAGATCTCGCTGGTATAGACGTAGATGCGGGCTGGGATACCGATCAGCGCGGGAGTCTCGAAAGATTCCAAGGTGCGCACGAACAGGATGAGCAGGACCGACCCTACCGTGGGAATGAGCAAGCGAAAAGTCACCCGCCTGAAAGTCTGCCAGGTGTTAGCACCGGACATCATCGCCGACTCTTCCAGCGACGGGTCCATCGATTTGAACGCCGCCACCATCATGAGAAACGCCAGCGGCACTTGCCCCACCGAATGGACCCAAATCATCCCCGGCAAAGAGAACACGTTGAACGGCGGGGACTGGAGGCCTAAGAGGTGCATCAGCCAGACGTTGAGATAACCGAACTTCGGGCTCAAAAGAAAAATCCAGGCGATGGACTCCAGCACGCCGGGAAGAATCAAAGGCACCACCGCGATGGGCACGAAGATACTGCGCAGCGGCGTGTTGGTGCGCTCCGTCAGCCACGCGAGCACCGTGCCAAAGATAAACGTCAGCAGGGCCGATCCGGTGGCAAAGATCAGCGAGTTCACGAAAGTCGAATAGGTGTACTCGCTGGCATACGCCGCGTGATAGTTCTTGAGCGTGTAAACGAATTCCCGCGGCGCGACCTCGGCCTGGAAGCTGCCGACGAAAAGCATCAGCAGCGGCAGGACCGCAAGGTAAACCAGCACTCCGGCGCCGACCAGAGGGATCAGTAGGGCGGGGTCCAAAGCCACGCTCGCTCTACCGGCCCGCGGGATTGCGACAGTCGTCATCTATCAGCCCTTGGAGATCAACGCAGCGAAACCGCGTGGCGCTATCTTAACCTGAAGATCTCCTTCCAGATCTTGTCGTATTTTGGAAACTCCTTGAGATCCGCGACGGTGATGAAATAGGTCTTTTCCGTTCGCGTCTTCTCCTTCGGCTCCACCTTCGGATGAGCCGGAGTGCGGCCCCCGGCGGACATCACCTTCTGGCCTTCCTCGCTCGACACCCAACGGGCAAACAGCAACGCCGTGTTGGGATGCGGCGCGTTCTTGAAGATCGCCGTCCCGTTGATGGATGCCACGCCTTCACTGAGCATATAATTGACCGGCGCCCCTTTTCTGATGCGGCTCGGATAATGGTGCGAGTAACAGGTCAAACAGGCCGCCGCTTGCCCCGCGACCAACAGCTCCGCCAACTGCGAGTGACCCTTGTGAAACTCGACGTTCTGAGCGGCGATTTTTTTCCAAAAGTCGATCGCCTTCTCGTCGCTCTTGAAGCGATATTTGGCAAAAGCCAGGACCATCTCCAGATCGCGCGGCTCGGCGATCAATCGGCCCTTCCAGCGCGGGTGGAGGAAATCGTCGTAGGTTTTTGGCTCTTCGTCTTTCTTGACCAGATTGGTATTCCACGCGGCGATAAAATACTGGAGGTCCGATGCCGTCCAGAAGGCGCCTTTCAATCCCTCCGGGTATCCAGCCGACTCGGGCAGCTTGATATCGAGCAGCAAACCCTGATCGTAGGCTTGGGTCACGTTTTCCAGCGGTATTTGTAAGACGTCTGCTAGAGTCTTGCCGCCCCGTGCCTCGGTCACCGCGCGAGCCACCAATCTGTCCGAAGTCGCGTCCACATGATTGATCTTGATGCCCGGAAATCGCTTTTCGAAGACCGGCAGAATTCTCTCCGCGTTGACCTGCGCCAACGTTCCATAGAAATTGAGCGTGCCGCCTTCTTTGACCGCCGCCTTGTGCAGGTCGTCGAGGGACTGGCAAAGACCAAGCGCAGGCAGACCGAGCATCGCCGCCACCACCACCGCAACCACCGTATGGCTCTTACGAACCGAGCGCAAAAAGACCATCGAAAAATCCTCCGTAATAAAAATATGCTAATTGAAACCCCTGTTACACGTGCGTTACCTTTTACTATAATCCTCCCGTGAGTCAATAACCCCACCGGGCAGACAGCCTCTCGCAGCTTGAAAGTCTCCTTCCAAATTTTTTCATATTTTTTCCACTCCTTGATCTCATCAGTGCCGATGGGATAGAGGACCGCCGGGCGAATCTTCTCCTTCGTCTCGACCTTGGGATGCGGCGGCAAGCGGCCCCCCGCCGCATAAGCCCGCTGCCCTTCTTCGCTGGAGGACCAGCGGTAAAACAGCCGGGCCGTGTTGGGATGGGGAGCGTCCTTGGCCAAAGCGTTGGCGGTAATCGTGGCGATGCCTTCGGTGAGCATGTATCCGAGCGGGGCCCCTCTTCTGATGCGCGGCGGGTAGTGGTGCGCGTAGCAGGTCACGCAAGCAGCGGCCTGGCCGGCCACCAGGAATTCGGCGAGCTCGGAATGGCCCTTGTGAAATTCAATATTGTTGGCTGCGAGCCGGCGCAGAAAGTCAAAGGCCTTTTCGTCGTTCTTGTACTTGTGCTTGGCCATACCGATCAGCAATTCGACGTCCCGCCCTTCGGCGATCAATTTTCCCTTCCATTTGGGGTCGGCAAAGTCGTCGAACTGCTTGGGCTCGTCCTCTTTCTTCACGAGCTTGGTATTCCACGCGCCGATGATGATGACCATGTCCGCGGCCAACCAATTGGCTCCCTTGAAATTGGCCGGATAGGCCGCCGCTTCAGGAGGAAGCCAATCGACCGCCAGCTTTTGGTCGATCACCTGCAAAACGTTTTCCAAGGCCATTTGAAAGACATCCGAAAGAACCCGGCCGCCGCGGGCTTCCGTAATGGCGCGCGCGGCGAGTTTGTCCGCCGTGGCGTCCACGTGATTGATTTTCATTCCCGGAAAACGCTTTTCGAAAACCGGCAGGATTCTTTCCGCGTTGATCTGCGCCAAGGTGCCGTAGAAATTGACGGTTCCGCCTTCTTTCAACGCCAGTTTGTGCAATTCATCCAGGCTTTGAGCGCCCGTCGTCCCGGCCATACCGCAAAGTATATAGCCGAACACGAAGCTTGCGATCTTCAAGGAAAACTTGTTGCGCATTGTCATCATAAATCCTCCTGTGACTTTTGAATCGTCCGGTTACCGTCGGCGCCGAATCTTGCCTACCTGAGCTTGAACACTTCCTTCCAAATTTTTTCGTATTTGGCGTATTGTTTTAAGTCCTCCACGCCCACCGGGTAGATGACCGCCGGCCGGATCTTTTCAGTGGGCTCCACTTTGGGATGGGCCGGTGTTCTTCCGCCCTTGGAATAAACCGTCTGCCCTTCTTCCGACGCCGCCCAACGGTTGAACAACCACGCGGTGTTCTGATGCGGCGCATTTTTCATAACCGCCACTCCGATGATCCCGGCGGCGCCTTCGGAAAGCATGTAGTCCACCGGGGCTCCCTTTCTCTTGCGCGACGGATAATGGTGCGAATAGCAGGTGAAACCCGCCGCCGCCTGGCCGGCGACCAATAACTCCGCGAGCTGGGAATGGCCTTTGTGAAACTCCGCGAGCTGGGAATGGCCTTTGTGAAACTCGACGTTATTGGCCGCGATGCGAGCGAGAACGGCCCGTGCCTTTTCCAAGCTTTTGTGCTTGTGCGTCAGGGCGATGATAATCTCATAATCTCTCGGTTCCGCGATGAGACGGCCTTTCCAGCGTGGATCCCCGAAATCATCCAAATATTTCGGCTCCTCCGCTTTCTTGACCTTCTCCGTATTCCAGGCGCCCACGAAGAAGATGAGGTTGTTGGCGACCCAGTACGTGCCTCTCAAATTCGCCGGATACTGAGCCGCTTCCGGTGGGACTTTCTCCAAAATCAGCCCCTGCTCGTGAATCTTGTTGATGTCCTCCAGACCAAATTCGACCACGTCGGCGATGGTCTTGCCGCCGCGCGCTTCGGTTATGGCGCGAGCGGACAGCTTATCCGAGGTGGCGTCCACGTGGTTGATCTTGATACCCGGAAAGCGCTTTTCGAACACCGGGTAGATTTTCTCGGCGTTGATTTGCGCCAGAGAGCAATAGCAATTGAGCACGCCACCTTCTTTGAGCGCCTTCTTGTAGAGCTCATCAATGGTTTCGGTTTGCGCCAGAACAATCGATGGTAAAATCACTCCGATCAACGTGATCAG
>JACPFE010000421.1 GCA_016183145.1 Deltaproteobacteria bacterium
GTGGCCGAGATCTGTGGTATTCGGCGTACGGACGGCGATTGCGGGGCTGGTGTGGCCGCGCAGGTCTTTCCCCCATTTCTATCTTTCAAATCAAGTAGCCGTGCTTTCCAGAGCCACGGAGCCGCCTGGTGGCCGGATTCCGCATCTGTCAACATTTCGCCTCGCCCCGCGTCTAATGTGGCAAGGAGGCCAGATATGAAAACCAATATTTCATGGATATGGATAGGCGTGGCTGTCGCCACAGTTGTGTTAGTGAGTGACATGGCGTTGGCACAATCCAATGGCCGGCGGTTCAACCACGACAGAGCCCGGTCGGAGATTCGTGGCGACCGCCGAGAGCTTCGAAACGACAGGATTGAGTTGCGGAAGGATCTCAGAGAGCTTCATAGGGATCGCATCGAATTGAGACGCGACCTGCGAAACGGCGCCCCGAGGTCTGAAATCGCGCAAGACAGGGCCGAAATCCGACAGGATCTTAGAGAGATCGCGCAGGATCGCCGGGAACTGCGAAGGGATCGCAGGGAATTTTTCCGCGATCTATACAGGGACGGCCGGTATCGTGACACTGACGGATATTGGCACCGTCGTCCGTTTTATCGCTGGGGATGGCGAGACCGCTACGATTATGGATCATGGTGGCCCGCTTATCGACGGTAATCATCTCAGCCTGTCATTCGGTAACACTCTAACCAAGTAATATTTCATCTGACCAGGCGCGCGTCCAGCGCGCCTGGGTTTTTTTGCGCCGAGCGCCGAAAACTTGACTTAAGTTTACATGCCGGCTTATAAACCAGTCAATTCGCTCGTTGCGGCAATTCTCATGGCCATACCTGAACGGTACAATACGGGTTACAATATCGGAGTTGGAGGAGCCGTGGTGCGCGATGGGCGGCTGCTTCTGGTGCGCCGGGCATCGCGCCACGGCCGCGGCAACTGGCAACTTCCCGGCGGTTTCATCGAGCCGGACGAAACCATCGAGCAGGCCGTGGTGCGCGAAGTTCTGGAAGAAGCCGGGGTCACTGCGGAAGTCGAGGCGGTACTGGGTTTGCGCAGCCGCTACGACCCGGAGTCGGGAAACGGGGTTTATGTTGTGCTTTTGCTGCAGCCCATCAGTGGAGAGCCGGCGGCCGATGGGCACGAAGTCGATCACGCAGGCTATTTTACGCTGGAGCAAATTCGGCAGTTGGATCCCTTGCCGCCGGTTAATTGGGAAATCGCGCAACGGGTTCTTTCGCCGGACCGCCGCCTGCTGTTGCCAAAACCACTGGTGAATCTCAGCGGCGCGAAATTCACTTTTTTCGTCGGCTAGCGGCTCTGTCGTTTACCCCTCTATCTTTCGGCGGGTGGGAGAACTGTTACTCTTATCGATAACGGGCGGTCGACGATGAATGATGCCTCTTTTTCTTTTACCGCAACGGGGATTTCGGACTCGACGATCGCCTGGGCCGCCAACTCTTTCTTGAATTGCTCATACTTATCGTACGGCACTGAGAACCACAAAATTTCAAGCGGGAAGTTGTTGCCACGGGAGGGGCTTTCCGTTTGCCTGCTGGCTTCGGCGGACTTCGATCCGGCAACGCCCCCCGATTGCTTTTGTAACGAATCCTGGCTACCGGAGGATGTAACCTGATCCGCTCTCTGCGGCGGGCGACGCCTTACCACCAACTCATAGTCAGGAATGGGTTCCGACAACAAGGACAAGCGTTCCGCCGGGAAGGGCGCCGGACGAACTCCAGGTTGGCGCAGCGCCTCGACAGGGGAGCCTAGCCCACGCCTGGCGAGGTCGCCCGGGAAACTGGAGCCTTCCTGCGCAGTCGTCACCCCCTGGGCAGGAATCGGCGCGCTTTTGAATTTCTCTTGCTTTGACTCCATGCGGCTCTCCGCTATTTCCGCCTTGGACACCTTGGGCGTTGCCGCCGCAGGTGCGCTGGGCGCCTTTGCCGGCGCCAGCTCAGTGGAAACCGCTTTTGCCTCACTCGGAAGTGGGCTGTTGATCGGAGCCGCAAGGGGATTAACGGTCTCGGACTTGGTTGATTCTTGCTGAACAGATAACACCGATTCTGGCGTGACGGGTGTCTGCGGCAAGTTACCAGGATCGTCTTTTTGATAGAGGTAAACGGACAGAATCCCGATGAGAACAACCGCAGCGGCTTGGAGCGGCATCTTTAAGCGAACGGGCGGAAACAAGCGCTCCAAGATACCGGGCCGGTGGGCGGCCTCGCGCACATCGGCCATAATGCGGGTGACCAACCCGACGGGAGGCTCCACTACGGGTAGGCTGGAGACGAGCCGGCGGCACTCAGCGAGCCCGGCGAGTTCCTCACTGCATCGTGGGCAACCGGCGAGGTGCTCGCGCAGGTTTCTCAAATAATCGCCGTCGAGAGTTCGGTCCAAGAACTCTGACAACTGCAGCCCGGTCTCTTCGCAATTCATGATGCTTTCCTTTTTAGACAATATTGGGGAGCCAGAAGTTCCTTTAGGGCCCGGCGCGCGCGGTGCAACCGGGATTTTACGGTTCCAACGGGAATTTCGAGCATTTGAGCAACTTCTTCATAGGGGGTATCCCGTAGATCGCGCAGAATAATTATCGCCGCGTCATCTTTATGGAGACTGTTGAGGGCGCGTTGCACGCGCTGTTGGGTTTCCCTTTCTTGGGCTGTTTTTTCAGGGTCAGCGAAAGCGTCACCATCCCCGATCAACTCCGTGCCGTCCAACGGCACGTGGCGCTGCTGAGCCAGTTGCAAGCTCTTGCGACGGGTGCTCGCGTGGTTGAATGCAATGCGATAGAGCCAGGTGGAAAAATTCGCGTCGCCGCGAAATTGATGAATAGATTTAAAAGCGGAGAGAAACACCTCTTGAGCTACCTCCGCGGCCTCCTCATAGTCTCCCAGGAGACGATAAAGAAGATTAAACGTCGCCTTTTGGTGCCGCCTCACCAAGACTTCGAAGGAATCAGCGTCACCCCGTTGGACTCGCTTGACGCATTCCGCATCGCCTATACTCTCAACAAGCATCGGCTCAAATTATATTAGACAATCGCCATAGATAAAAGTTCCCACAGGTCTAAGCCTTTCGTTGGGATTCGGAGGGTATCCGGGAAACTTTGCCACCCTTTAGACCGGAATTTTCCAGAGGTGGCTGAACTCGGTCGCCACCACCCGGTCGTAGGGCGCCGGTCCGGACAATAAGCCGATGTCTTGAGCGAAGCGGTTCATGTTGACGACGGCCTCTTCAGAGATGGTCGGGTCGTAGTAGGGGAGATCGCGGCGGATCAATTCGGCGATCAATTCCGCTTCCGACGACGGAAAGCGCTTTCTGCCGACGACGGTTGCCAGGTTGATGTCTTCTCTCAAAGCCTTGTGCGCTTTCATGACCGCGCGGATCGCTGCGGTGACGGTCTCCGGTCTATCTTTGATCGTCCGATCCGTCGCAACCAGCGCAGAGAAAGTGTAGTGTCGTGCCGGCGCCGGGCCGTCGCCGCGACGCAGGTCAAGAACCATGGTGCCGACGCCGCGGCGCAGGGCGACCTCGCAGCCCATGCCGTTGGCCCAAAAGCCGTCGAGCGTTCCTTCTTCAAGGGCTTTGGCCGCCGACAGCCCGAAAGAAACGTTGGGACCGGCCGCACCGGGAATCGGCATGATCTGTACGTTGTTTATCTCCGGGTCGATGCCGGCCTCGATCAGCATCCGCTGCAGGCTGAGATTGACCCCCGGCGCCGCCCCGATGCGGAGTCCTTTGACGATGCTGAGGTCGCCACGCTTCGGCTTTAGATCGCTCCGAATTACGAGAAACCAATAGGTATGTTTTCCGATCGCGCATAGAAGCTTCGCGCCCTGCCAGTCGGGGAAAGCGAGCAGCGTTGCGTGCGCCGATCCGACGACGAAATCGAGCTGGCAGTCGCGCAGCGCCGCGAACGTTTTGGGCACGGGAAACAACAGATCGACGGACGCGTCGAATCCCTCCGACTTAAAGAAACCTAATTCGACCGCCGCGATGATGGGAAAATATGAATTGGATACGAGATCGGGAACCGCGATGCGAAGCATGGTTTTTCCTCTGCGAACGAATGATTGCTCTTTGGGATCACCTTGAACCTTGAACCCGGAACTTTGAACCACCAGCGCGTTCAAGGTTCAAAGTTCAACGTTGGTCCAGACAAAAACTTACTCCCCAGCGCGCCCTAGTCCGCCAGCGGCACGGTCATAAAGATATGCGGTTCGCTGCCTAAGACGCGGGAGATATGGCCTTCGCCGGCGGTGTCGTCAGCGAGCATGACATCTCCCGTCTTGAACACGCGCTTGACACCATGGCCCGCCTCGATCTCCCATGAACCTGAGATCGTCACGAGATATTGGCGCCGTGGGGCAGGGTGGCGATCGAGCACAGTCCCCGCAGGAACACAGCGAAATACGACCATGGTTGCGGGACGGGAGTCGGTGGTCAGGATCTTTTGGTCGCCGCCGAACTTGAGCTCTATATCTTCAAAGTAGGATTTCTGATCGTTGCTGGTATAAAGCCTAACGACTTTCATTTACCCCCCTGAGAAAAATTTAGTTAAACTTTAAATTCCAGTCCCGCGGCTTGAATGCCGGCGATGGCGCAGGTTTCGTCTTCTTCCGAAGTAGCACCACTGGCACCTACGGCGCCGATAATGATCCCTTTGTCCATGATCAAAACCCCGCCGGCCACCGGCACCACTTTGCCTCCCGACATGTCAGACAACGCGCCGAGAAAGGCCGGCACATCTTTCAATCGAAGGGCGAGGTGGCGGCTCGATTCCCCCATGCCGATAGCACCCCACGCCTTGCCCATAGCGATGGTCGGTCGTAAGATGCTCGCGCCGTCGGCGCGCTTTAACGCTACCAGATGGCCGCCGTCGTCCAATACGGCGACGCATAACGGCCGGATCTTCATCTCGACTGCCTTTGCCAGGGCGCGGTCAACAATGATGGATGCTTTTTCCAATGTCAGTTTCATATAAACTCCTCTCTCAGTTTCCTACAGTAATAACCCCGGAACAATGAAGATTATCTCAAAGCGGGATTTGCCGCTTGTCGATCGCCCGACGCCACTTTTTATCGGCATCTTTGCCGAAAATAAAGGCCTTGTCACCCGAAACGACGAACCAGGCATTGGCCTTCAGTTCGTCCTCCAGTTGTCCGGGCGCCCACCCCGCGTAGCCAAAGGCGAGCAACGATTGGCGAGGACCCTTGCCACGCGAGATTGCTTCGATGAGCTTGGGGTCGCTCGTCATAGCAATACCGTCCTTGACCCTGGTCGAGCTCTCGAGCGAAACATCATCGCTGTGTAAAATGAAACCGGCTTCGGGGCTCACCGGCCCGCCGTAATGGATGATGATCTCGCCTTTGGCTCCTTTACTTTCGACACCCATGCCTTTGAGCAAGTCCTCAACGGAGCCCTTCGCTAATGGACGGTTGATGACGAGCCCCATGGCCCCATCGGCGCTGTGTTTCACCATATAAATGACGGTTTCGACGAAACGAGGGTCGCGCATGTCGGAGGTTGCCACCAACAACTGGCCAGCGAGGTAACGTTCCGCCGTGCGGGAATCCCTCGGTGTCAGGAAGGCGACTATCAATACAGCCAAGACAAATCGCGCTGCCCATGGTTTGAATTCAGCCATCGTTTTATCGTTCTTGTTTCGAAACGAGCGATGTTCTTCGTAAGTTTCCTACAAACTAGATAGAATACCATGGCGCAAGATTGCAAGAGTATGCATGGAATTTCTGATCGAATCCGCTCGACTCTATTCTTGACCGGCAACCGGCCTTGTCCTATAAGCGGATAAGAGCGACGAGGAAGAGATGACGCCGATGACGATTCCCCTGGTTGCGCTTCCGCCGATGTTGCCGGTGTTCCCGCTGACAGGTGTGTTGCTGCTACCCGCAACGGTTTTGCCGCTGCATATCTTCGAGCCGCGCTACCGCAACATGGTCAACGACGCGCTTAATGCCGATAAGATTTTCGGCATGATCCAACCGTCGGCGCCCCAGCAGGACAACCGCCCGATACCCGGTACCGACGAGGAAACGCCGGAGTTGTATAAAGTCGGCTGCGCCGGATATATCGAAAGCTGGGAAAGATTTCCCGATGGGCGTTTGTTTATTCAACTCAAGGGAGTCAACCGGTTCAGATTCGAGGCCGAGCTGCCGAAGTTGCGCGGTTACCGGCGCGTCAAAGCGATCTACAGCGATTTTTGCGACGCCACCGCCGGAGAATGGATTTGCAAGCGGAAAGCAATCTTGGAAGCCCTCGCGGCCTACGGCCACGTTCGGGGCATGGAGGTCAAGGCGGACCAGGCGGAGCGCTTTTCAAATATGGAACTGGTGAATCTCTTGGCCGTTTCGCTACCGTTCCATCCGGCCGAGAAGCAGGCTCTGCTGGAAGCTTCGACGCTCAAAGACCGTGAACGTATTTTGATCAAGCTGCTCCGGCTCGGCGGAGGCCCAACCGATCCCGATGACGAGTCATCGGAGCGCACGCTGAACTGAATATCCGTAACCAAAACACAAGCTGTCTCACTTTAAAAGAGCAAGGGGTTCGTTCAGGCACGGGTTGCAACGGGATATTTTTATTTCGTCTGATAAGATATATTATGTAAACTAATGTAAAATGCCTGTTTCCGTCTAGTCGCACAACATCCGGCCCTCTGCCACCTACTCTCGACATATACCCCTATAGGTAATCTACTGAGTTGCTTGAAGGGTCAAAAATATCGCCACAACCACCATTTCTCGAAACCGATCTTCGCCCAATAGATCAGCCGCGACGGTCCCCACGTGCGCGGCTCAGTTACACCGAATGGCGGCCAGCCAGTGGGATACACGGTTCGGTTTGCGGCGGCGCGGCCCGCGCCGTATGCGAGTAGTCATATCGTGTGCAGCCACAGATCAACCGGCTTCCCCTTTCCAGTGATTTCTACGGCGAGGTTGTGGGCGAGAACGTCGGCCTCTTGGTGCGCCACACCACCCGCTTTGGATGCCGGCATATCGGCGCAGTCGCCGATCGCGTAGACGTTGTCCCATTTGGTCATCAGCGTATCGTAGTCGACCCGAATTCCGGTCTCGGTATCCGCAAGTCCGCTGTCGAGCAGCACTTGGGCCGGTCGATGCGGTGGCACCATCACTAGCAAGTCGTACGAAAGCTTGTAGTTGTACAGGCCTTGAACTAGCTTTTTCTCGGGGTCGATGGAGCGGACAACGAACTCATAGTTTTGCTTGATATTGCGCCGCTTGCTTTCCGCATCCAACCAAACCACTGGATCGTGTAATTCGCCCGTGGGCTCCGGCTCGCGGGTGAAGTATTCGATTTGGACCCGGTCACGGATACCGCGTTGGCGAAAGTAGTTGTCCAACATCCACTGGGTTTCGTATGGCGCGGGCGGGCAGCGATACGGGCCAAGCGGTACGCCAACGACAACCCGACCGCCGCGAAACACCGCCAGGGCATCGCGCAACCGGACCGCTGAATCCATTTCCCAGGGATGGAGCGAAGCTTCGGCGAACCCCGGCACGAGGTCGGGCCGGGTCTGAAGACCTAGGGATACGATTAGATAGTCGTAGTTGATTTTCTCTTTGGCCAACGCGACTTCTTGGCGCGTAGGATCGATGCCGAGTATTTCAGACTGAACGACCCTGACGTTGCGCTTTTGTAAATGGCTTAGGCTGCGACTTATATCCTGGGGCTGGCGCTCGCCTAACATGATAAAGAGGA
>JACPFE010000422.1 GCA_016183145.1 Deltaproteobacteria bacterium
CCTATAAAGAATTCAACGACGTCTTCGGCGACCGGTACTCCGCGCCTTACTACTTCGATGAATTCATGACCGAGGATGCGGAGGTGGTCCTGATCGGCATCGGAACGGCGGCGGCTCCGGCGCGCACGGCGGTGCGCCGCATGCGCGAGAAGGGGCAGAAAGTCGGCTACGTGAATCTGCGCTGGTTCCGGCCGTTCCCCACCGTGGAACTGAGAGATTGTCTGAGCCGCTTCAAGGCGGTCGGCGTGGTCGACAGGGATTTCGCCCATGGCTCGCCCGACAATTGCGGCATTCTGATGCACGAGGTCCGCTCCTGTCTCTACCCGGCCAAGAATCGCCCGGCGATCGTCAACTTCATGGGCGGCCTGGGCGGACGCGATCTCTCAATCGCGGATACGCAAAAGATGTTCGAAATAACCCAGCAGGCGATAAAGAGAGATTCTATGGACGGTTTCGTAACCTGGATCGGCCTCAGAGAGTAAAATAGGAGGGAATGATTATGTCAACCGCACCCACAATCGATTACGAAAAGATCAAAGGGGTTCACAAGATTCCGCTGGAAGAGCTTTACACTTCCGGCCATCGGACCTGCCAAGGCTGCGAGTCCGCGACGACCATGCGCGGCTTCATCAAGGCCGCCGGATCGCGCACGGTGGTCACGGGAGCGACCGGCTGCATGTACGTGGCCAACACTTCGTACTTGACCACGCCCTGGATCGTGCCGTGGATGCACACCCAGCTCGGCGCCGGCGGCTCTTCGGCCGTGGGCATGGCCGCGGGCCTGCGGGCGCTCAAGCGCAAGGGCAAGATCAAAGACGAGAAGATCAACGTCATCAATTTCTCCGGTGATCTCGGCGCCGGCGATATGGGCATTGGCGGCATCTCTGCGGCGCTGCAGAGCAATTACGACTTGCTGATCATCATGTACGACAACGAGTCGGCCGCCAACACGGACATCCAGGCCACCGGGCTTTCGACTTACGGCGCGCAGACCACGTTCACGCCCCCCGGGACCAAGCATCCGATCATGCAGCGGCGCTGGAAGAAAAACGTCGCCGGCATGCTCGCCGTCGGCCATCCAACCTGCCGCTACGTCGCCACCGCTTGCGCGACCTATCCGCCCACGGATTATTTGAACAAGGTGCGCAAGGCGCTCGAGATCGGCGGTCCGACTTTTATTCACACCTATGATCCATGCCCGAAGGGATGGGACTATCATCCCCGCTACTCAAACGAGCTAGGCGAGTTGGGGATCAAATGCGGTATCTATCCGCTCTACGAAATCGTCGACGGCAACATCATCTACACCTACGACGCGCGCAAGACCGGCAAGGGAAGAATCCCGGTGAAAGAATTCCTCACCAAACAGGGCCGTTTCGACCACCTGCTACCGGAACATTTCACCTACATTCAGAAAATGGTCGATGAGATGTGGGATGAATGGCAGATGCCCGGTGTGGCGCCGATCAAGGGGATATTGAAGGCGAGGATATAGCAGCATTCATCGTCACCAATGAGTCAGGAACTCAAGAGGCCCCAAGAGCAGTTGGGGCCTCTTTTTTTGGTAGTTCCGGGTTTGCTATGGAGGAGCTTTCACCACGAAGGCACAACGCGGCAGAGCCGCAACCAAAAAAGCAAAGACAGTTTCCACCACGAAGTGGGCCATGATCTTACGCTCGCCCGCCGAGAATGAAAATGGAGGGATTTCCTTCCACATGGTGCTCTCCTCGACTCGTCATTCCCGCGCACGCGGGAATCCAGGTTTGTTGCGCCGAATTAGCCTGGATACCATTAGCCTGGATACCCGCTTTCGCGGGTATGACGGAACCCAGGCGGGCCTTTCGTTCTCACCCCAAACGGGTATTTTCAAAGGAGGCACGAAGAACGCGAAGTTTAAAATCGTGGTTGTCCGAACCCTTCGTGCCCTTCGTGAGCTTCGTGGTTAAGAAGGCTTTCGTGTAAAAGCATCCACAATGATTAACCATCACGAAATTTGCGCAAACTGTCGGAGAAAGCGATGCTGAGACCCATTGGAATCACCGAAGGGCATTACGAATGCCGCTCGCTGGACGAGACGCTACCGATTTTTACCGATTTATTGGCGGCCGAGATCGTCGAGCGGACCGAGAAGCAAGCGGTCGTGAAACACCCGAATACTGCCTGGCGTCTGGTCATTCACGAGGGCGGACCCAATGCCGCCAATAAACCGCATAGCAATCACTACTGTTTTCGCGTCGCGAACTCCAAAGAAATTCCGAAGGCGCATGAGTACATCGCCGATCATAAGGCGCAGTACAAGATCAAAAGCGTGACCAGGCCCCATGAAGCGCACTTCGCCTATTCAATTTACTTCAAGGAGCCCGGGGGCAACGACCTCGAAATCGAGTACTACAATCCGGCGGCGATTAAGCAGGGCCGCAAGATCGCCGTGCCCCACTGGACTACGCCGCTGCCGGAAGAAAAATTCCCTGGCCGGGGTTACGTGCCGCAGGCGATGACGCATGGGACGCTCAATTGTGACAACAAAGAGACCAGCGATCAGTTTCTCGCCAACGTTCTCGGCCTCGACATCATCGGCGGCGGGCGCGTGTCGACATATATCAGTCTGCCGAGTATGGGCCCGTGGTATGTCGTCGTGCTGCCCACCCCGCGCCGGGATTATTTAGGCGTAAACAGCCGCTTCACGTTGCAGCTTGCATCGGCCGAAGAGGTCGCCGACGCCCACAAGGAGTTTTCCAAAACCGGCAAACCGCTCGGGATTCAGGAGCTGTGGGACCTCCAGGAAAATCGCCGGGTGAGTTTCATTCTGAGCGATATCAACAGGAACTATTGGGAAATAACGTCGTAAACCAACGAGCGGGTGACGATGAAAACGCCGTTGACGGAAACCCCGTCAGCGGCGTTTGTTTTGGGAATCCAAAGATGGATTTGTCCGGGAGATGAGATGCTGAAGTAATCGGAGACCGGGTCTTTTCTTTCCTTCACGCTCCCGGTAGTCCTCTGTCTCATTCCCCATATCATTTTTGATCCTTCCGCCTTTATCTTGATAACTTGTGGTTGCATAGATTGCACCGCGGGTGGTAGTTCGCAGTCAAATCTTATACGATCGCCGAAAATAAGTTCTTCCGGGGGCTTTATGGAAATCGCCGAGGCACAGGAATTTTTAAGAACCAACCATCACGGCGTGTTGGTGGCGCGCAAGAGGGATGGGTCGTTGCAGATGACGCTGGTCTCGCCGGTCATCGGCGCCGACGGTAAGGTGACGATTACCGCCCGGGACACCACCTACAAGGTCAAAAACATCAGGCGCAATCCGCAAGTCTCGCTATTGGTCTACGGCGAGACGTTTCACGGCTCCAATTATATCCAAATTGACGGTAAGGCCGAGGTGATTGCGCATCCCCAGGCCATGGACATCGTGCTCGACTGGCACCGCCAGATCCGCGGCGAGCCGGCGAGCTGGGACGATGTTCGCAAAAAGACCCTCGCCGAAGGGCGTATCGCCATCCGCGTCACCATCGAAAAAGTTGTCCCGCAGAACCGCACCTGGGGAAGCTGAGGGCGGTGAGTAAACGGGCGCGCCTCGGCGGTGCAAACTCCGAGACCTGCCTCACACAAAAGCCTGAAGAACCTGTTGCTCTGAGCCAGTTGGAAGACTGCTTAAGCAAAATCGGCTATGAGCTTGTTATGGATTACACGATTCTTGGGCGGACCGGATTGAAAGTGAGTGTTGCCGGTTTGGGTTGCGGCGGTCCGAGCCGGCTTGGGCTAAGGCAGAAAAAAAGCGAGAAGGAAGCCGTAGCCCTGGTGCGCCTGGCGATAGATCTGGGGGTCAATTTTTTTGACACCGCCGAATGGTACGGTACCGAGCCTATTGTCGGCGCGGCAATAGCGGAGACGCCTCGGGACCGTCTGGTTATTTCGACGAAGAAAACTCTCCCCCCAATGGATCACCCCGACCCTGGAGGGGAAGTTAGCAAGAGCGTTGAGGGGAGCCTCAAAAGGCTTCGCACGGACTATATCGATATCTATCATGCGCATGGCGTGTACCCTGGCGAATACCCCTACGTCAAAGAGCGGCTGTTGCCGGCTTTTGAGCGAATGCGTCAGCAGGGGAAGATCCGCTCGGTCGGCATTACCGAACGATTCCCAGCCGATCCAACTCACCAAATTCTACTGCAAGCGCTCCAGGACGACTGCTGGGATGTCATCATGACTGGCTTTAATCTATTGAATCCCTGTGCCCGGAAAACTCTTTTTCGCCTGACTCAAAAGCAGCGTGTCGGAGTGCTCAACATGTACGCCGTGCGCAGGGGATTGAGTCAACCGGTTCTATTAAAAGCTATCTGCGCGGATTTAGTCAAGAAAGGTGTTGCCGCCGCAGAGTCGTTGAATCCCGATGATCCGCTGGATTTTGTAGTTCGGGATGGCGGAGCGACGACGGTCTCTGAAGCGGCTTACCGGTTTTGCCGCCACGAGCCTGGCGTGCACGTGGTATTGACGGGTACGGGGAATCCTGACCACCTCAGGGCCAATGTTGAGGCGATCATGAAGCCGGCCCTACCAGAACCAGTTCTGCGGCGGCTGGCGGATATTTTTGGCAATGTCGATTGGATCAGCGGAAACTGACTCACTCCCAGCCTTAGGCTGGGAGTGAGTCACCCTGAGCGAATGCGAAGGGTCTTGCGGTCAAACTTTTGCGGAGAAAGGAATTGCCATGCTCACTCAGGAGAACTTTAGCTCAACGATTGACGATGTCATGCATGGGGCGATCGACATGCATGTTCACTTCGGGCCGGATATGCCGCCGGCGCCGGACCTTCGGGTGGCTCGCCGCCTCGATGGCTTGGGGACGGCACGCCAAGCCCGGGACGCGGGGATGCGGGCGGTCGTCCTGAAGAGCCACCACTGGCCGACCGGGGCTCTCGCTCGTACGATTCAGCCGATCGTCCCCGAGGTCACTCTGTTCGGGACGGTCGTTCTGAACTACTCGATCGGCGGTCTGAACCCTTTTGCGGTGGAGGTCGCGGCCAAAATCGGCTGCAAGGTCCTCTTCCCGCCCACCTGGAACTCTGCTTATCACGTATCGACTCACTCTAAGGATCCCGCCAGTCTCACGCCGGTGGGGCTGCGTGGCCGAGGGGGGATCACGATCCTTGACGAAGGTGGTCGGTTGGTTTCGGAGATGCATGAGATCCTGGACATCGCAAAAGCTAATGACATGGTAGTTGCTACAGGCCACCTTTCTCCTCGAGAGCACCTGGTGCTTGTGGAAGAGGCGCACCGGCGCGGAATCCAGCGGATCGTGGTTAGCCATGTGCGGGAGGAAATCCCTTTGGAAGATCGAAGGCGGATGGCGGACCAGGGAGCGGTAATCGAGCTGGTCTATCGCCCGCGCATGGAACCCAAAGCCATCATTGCAGCCGCCCGAGGCGTTGGCGTGGAGCGCTGCGCCATGACCGTGGACGGAGGTCATGCCTTCAATCCGCTTGTAGCGGAGGCCTTGCGCGCCTTTGTCGGACAGCTCCTTTACCAGGGGATGCCTCCCGAAGAGGTCAAGACCATGGCTCAGAGAGTCCCAGCCCGGGTTCTCGGCCTCGACTAGGAGTTCGCCGCAAGAACCATATGCCGGATTTTAGGAGGAGAAAAAAGTTATGAAATCCGTCGTTTGCAAGAACGGGCAAACTAAGACCGGGAAAACCACCGTGACGCCGGAGAAAGACGGCGCCACTTTGGTTTTCAAAGGCGTTCCATCTCGTGTTTGCTCGAATTGTGGGGGAGGAATACGTCGATGACGAAATTACCGGTCGGCGCTTAGAAGCGGCAGCAGACGCCGCGCGGCGCCGCCGTTTTGGCTGCGGGCTGACCGCATCCTACAGTTTATTACCGGCCGATCTGCTTCGTGAGCTTTTCCCAATGCTCCACTTCCTTCTCGTACTTCTGCGTTGTCAACCCGCGCTCCGGCCGCCAGCGTTTGAACGGCTGGTCTTTCGTCGCGCTGCCGTAGTAGAATTTCTCCAGCACTTTCTGCCCGTCGGGACCCAGGAGAAAATCCGCCATTAAAACCGCGCCGTGAGGATGGGCCGGTTTGAGCGCGACCGCCGCGCTGCCTACGTTGTTCGGCACGAGCTCCATCGGCAGCCACTCTACGGGCGCCCCTTTGGAGGCCGCCAGCACGGTATGACTCTGGAAGATCGCCGGCGAAGCGGCGATCTCACCCGAGGCGATCACGTGGACCAGCGCTGGAGCGTCGATCGAATAGAGTTTCATTTGCTGATCTTTCAGCTTCTTCACGAACTCTTCTCCCTTGGCTTTGATCATCGCGCCGATCATCCTGGCGCTCGATGTTCCGCCTAGACTGAGGCCCATCTTGCCTTTGAGTTCCGGGTGGAAAAGCCCATCGAAGTCTTTCGGCACAGCCGCCTTGGCGAGGAGAATTTTGTTGTAGGTAAAGCCGACGTAGGACTCCCTGGCGAGCGCCCAGAAATAGAGACCCTTGCCCGCTTCTTCTTTGGCCTCGTCCGGATAAGCTTTGAGCACCGGAGAATTAAAGGGCTGGAGCAATCCGCCGTCGCGCATGAACATAAGATTGCCCTCGGTGGTCTCAATGGCGTCTACAAGCATCCGCCCGGCCCTATACTCTTCGGTCATCCGCACCACCAGGTCGCTGCCGCCGGCTCGATAGACGTCAACCTTGACCCCGGGGTATTTGGCTTCGAAGGCTGAAGCGAGCGCTTTGTAGGAACCGCCGGCGAGAGAGGTGTACCACATGATTTTTCCTTCCCCCTTCGCCCCGACGTAGAGCAACTGCTCTCGATCCGCGCCCATATACGAAGCCAGCTCGGCAACCGATGCTGGCTTGCGCGCTTGCAGCCGGGCCTCTGACGGCAACATCAAGAGAGCGAAAATGACGAACGCCAAGATTCTCACTTGTCGATCCTCCTTGTTCTCGAGCCGTCTTCGCGGCTGTATTTTGGTCGCGGGTTAATGTCCGAGCAAATTTTTCATCAGCGCAATGACTTCCGGTGGCTGGGAGATTGCCTCTGCCGCCAACTTCGCCAACTCCTCGCCGGCGATATTGCCGACCACCATCCGGATCGTCTTATCATAAAATGGAGCCTGCGCTTGGAGGCCTGAACCGATGCCAGCACAAACAGCAGCGCAAATGCGAATCGCTTCATGGTACCCTCCCGATGGCCTGGAACCGGGCGTTGCAAATGAACCCTATCGGCAGGACAGCGATAGGCGAATCATAGGGCCGGTCCATCGAAGGTGTCAAGAGAAATGGAGCAGGAAGCGGTGGAACGGCAGCGAGGATTGGGACGCCAGGAATTGACCGGTCGCCTGCCAGCCAAACGTTGGGCGATGCGACCAAGAAGGCGATTTCGCGGTGCCCCTCCGTCCGAATGCCGTTGACCTCCAATGGCCTCAACCCGTTTCGATCCTCAGATTGCCGGCCCGCGCTCCGCCGCGATCATTGGCGGTACAATTTGTCGAGAAATCCCGACTGTTGGATCTCGTCGAGCAGGGTCAAGTTCCAATGATCTTTTTCGCTCAGTTGCCTGCCGCGCGGATCGTCGATGGCGATCTGGTCAAGAATCGATCGCACCGACTCCGGGTTCGGCCTGAGGCCTTTGGCGATCCGCGGCGTGGTGTCGTCGTAGAGGTAGGCGAGCGCCTCCATGTCCGGATTCCTGAAATATCTGAAGAACACGTTAAGGCTCTCCTGCTTTTGCGTGACCATGTAGCGGATGCCTTCCATGTAGGCGCGGAGAAAAGTCAGCAGAACTTTGCGGTTTTGCCGCACGAACGGGGCAGTCGTATTGATGCCGCCGCCCAGCGTCGGCACGTTAATCCGGTGCAAAATTCTCAGCCCCTCCCGGCTGCCCACGAGATCGAGAGGCGGTGTGAACACCGCTCCATGAACCAGCCCGCTTTTGATCGCCTGCAACCTTCCGGTTGGCGTCTCGCCGACCGGGAGAAACTTTACGTCACTCGCGGGATAGATCCCGTTGTCGGTCAAAATCTTGACCAGGCGCGCATAGCTTGCGTCCCGTCCCCTGCCCGTGCCGAGCACCTTGCCTTTCAAATCCTGGAGCGAACGAATTGCCGGCTGGGTGATCAGCGAATAGCCCAGCGAATTCATCGTCACGCCGATGCGCACCAGGTTGGCTCCCTGGAGATTCGCCAGTGTGACGCCGGTGTCGGAGCCGAGAATGATATCCACGCTGCCGCTGATCAACGCCGGCAGCATGCGCGCGCCGCCGCTTAACAGGATCAATTCCACGTCCAGCCCGCTCTTCTTCCAGAAGCCCGTTTCATGCGTGACCCATGACGGCGTCGAACCTGGCCCAAGCGTGGGATAGGCCACGCGGAGCTTCTCAGCGCCAACGCACGGCGGCGCCTCAAACAGCGTGAAGCAAAAGAAGCTAAAGATGAGGGCAAGCCGCGCAATCATTTTCTTCGCCTCATCGCACGCCCCAATTAACATCTCCAGTCTATGCCAGTTGGCTCTTTATCTCCGCAAGCGAACGGATGGCGTCGCCCTGGCAGGGATTGTCTGGAAACAAAGACATGACATCCACGAGGGTTCGCAGACTCCAAAAACAAAGATTGCAAAGATTGTTATGCAAACCGCTGTTCCGGCTACCTCGTGCCCTCGCGAAGTTTTTCGATCAGTTGACCGGCGGCTTCAAGTGAGGCTCGAACATCGCCCGCCGTAAATCTAGTTTCAACCGCTAACGGATATCGCTCCACGATATAGTAATTTGTGACTTCTTGGCAGCTGTTGCGAAATTGATCTAGAGAAGGATCGTACGCCATGGCATCGTCAAGAAGCGCTTCGAGGTCGTGAATGCGCCGGAGCTTCCAACCCTTCGAAAGCAGATATGCCTTAAGAAATTTCTCGACCGCTTGCTGAAGACAAAATGCTGCCAGTTCCGCGTCTTTGTCACGGAGAGACCTTGTAACCCGCTGGAGGTCCTTTTCAGCGAGAGCGAGCCAATCTTTCGGATAACGGGACCTCCCTAGGCGGCATAGAGGACCTCGCCCTTGTCGAGGATTTCTCGGACGAATTGGTCTCCGGCTTCGAGCCGGTCCTCTAACTCTGTTGGTGTCAAAACTATCGGATCAAATGGAACGCTCGGGTGGGTCCCCACGGTTACTCGGCGCACCCTATACAGCCGCTCAAGAAACTCTTCGCCTGTCACTTTGATGATCAAGAGATCAATGTCACTGTCAGGACCAGGCTGGCCGTAAGCGTAGGAGCCAAAAAGAATAATCTTCTCAGGCGGGTACTCGGCAACTAACCGCTCGACGATTTTTTGAATCACCGCGCGATTGTCGTTGTGTTCCTTCATAGACTTCTCGCGAGCAGCGTGGTTACCGGCGACATCTGCGCTGGCTCGCGTCACTGCCAATGCCCTCGACGATAAATACTATAACGCTTCTTCCGTGACATTGCACCTCGGACCAGGAGCGCAGTTGATCTGTCCGCATCGCACGAGGAGGCAACCGTAGAAAGTTTTCGCCAAGACCCGGCCTTCCCAAAAGGTGTTGAAGTTCGGTCCTCGAAGACCGAGACTAACAGGAATTGATGCTCGCGCTGCGGCGCATGTCCAAAGCTTTCGGCGGAGTGCCGAAACTCGCGGGAGAGGCGGAGTTAAACGTCAACACGCTCGATCGGAGGCCCTCGTCGAAAAGCAATCCAGAACTGAAAAGCCTGAGGGCTCTCCTAAAGGCGATGGGAATACAGCTTACGGTCCGCCCGCTGCGGAAACGCACGGCGTGGTTCACGGATCAAGCGGCGGTATCCGACCAACAAAACGGTCGGCGTCACTCCGCCAGATCGTCTAGACTGGACCACCCGAGCTGGAAGCTGCTACCGCAGCAAAAAGCCAAAAGCAGACTTGACCCCCCGCTTGACCCCCCCGCTCCGCGGCGTTTTAGGCGCGCTATCGCGCTTCGTGAAGGTTGTCTCCGTCATAAATCGCGAGTGACGGGCAACAAGTGCTCATTTCCATGTTTTCGGAATTCCGAAATCATGAAAGTACCCGAATGAAGCGGTGCAGGTCGATAGTTAGGCCCTGTTCTGGATGATCGTGCCTCGCTGAGCGATTGTTTGTCCTGCGAGC
>JACPFE010000423.1 GCA_016183145.1 Deltaproteobacteria bacterium
CGCTGGTATATTCTGGCCGCGAGCTTTTTGATCCTCGTCATCGACGGCGGCGTGAGGTTTTCCTTCGGCGTCCTGATCAAACCCCTGGTCTCTGAATCGTAAATCGGTGTCAGACACCTCCCCGACACCTCCCCCGGTTCAAGTTGTCTGGTTCGAAGAGTTTCTGACCCGGGAGGAAGCAAAGTTCGTCGAGGCGCAACTCAAGAAGTGGAGCCGCAGGAAGAATGAAGCTTTGATCGGGGTTGAGCCGTTCGATTGAACTCGGGACAGGCCTTGTGATCAGACTGGAAACAAGTTCCGACGACAGCCATCAGTTTTGCTTTTGAAACCCAGTCGATTTGACAGAGGGATTCAACGTTCTCGAATTCGGGATCGCCAGTCACGATTACGGCGTTTTCCCGTAACGCTGTAGCCAGGAGGAAGGCGTCAGCGTAGGAGATCGCATAGCTTCCTTTGAGCTCTGCGGCTTCGTACACCAAGTCGTCCCCGGCAGAAATGATTCTAAAGCCCATCTGAATCACGTTACGAATGACACGCAGCTTGGCGTGTTCGCCAAAGTCTTTCTTTGTTATGTAAATGATCTCACCGAAATTTATGATCTGAATAAGCGGTAGGCTTTCGCTTTTGCGGTCTTCTTCTAAAAGCCTTGCAACCTTCAGGTAGCCTTGCTCCTTTTGAAAAAGTTTAAGGAGCGCAAAGCTATCGTATATCCTCAATGGCAACGAGTTACTCCCGTGCCCTGTCGTTTAAGAGTTTTTTGGACAAGGATGGTCGTCGTGGAAGGATGCCTATGCCTTCTTTGACCGGGTTTTTAGAGAAAGGTATGATGTGAATCGCGCCGTCGTAATCAAAAAGCTTGACGGAATCTCCGGGTTTCAAGCCGAGTTTTTTGCGGATGTGGACCGGGATAACCAACTGTCCTTTTTTCAAAATCTTAGCTTCTTCCACGGGGGGCCTCCATTTGGTTCGATAAAGATTGTATCGCCGCGGACCACTGTCGAGGGCCAGGCCTTGAAATCACCCGTCATTGCAACGCAAGACTCGATCACGTCATTTCAATGCTAATCAATCCCACACTTCTCTAACCTTTCCGCTTCCGTCTCACGATCCCGTCGTGTTAGAGTTTTTCATCGCGGACAGTGGCGCACCATGGCTGAGCAAAACTCTTACCGCTGGTATATTCTGGCCGCGAGCTTTTTGATCCTCGTCATCGACGGCGGCGTGAGGTTTTCCTTCGGCGTCCTGATCAAGCCGCTGGTCTCGGAGTTTTCCTGGGAACGCGGCGCGATCACGCTCGCTTACACTCTCAACATGCTGGTCTTCGCCTGCTGCCAGCCGCTAGCGGGGAAGCTGCTCGACCGCTTCGGTCCGAAGCGACTTTTCACGGTGTCGGCGCTGGTCACTTCGGCCGGCCTGGCGTTCACCTCCCAAACGATGTCGCTGTGGGATCTCTATTGGTCCTACGGCGTGGTGGTCGCGGCGGGGATATCGGGGATCAGCATCGCCGTGGTCGCGTCAGTGCTGTCGCGCTGGTTCACAGAGCTGCGGGTTTTCATGTCCGGCGTGGCGATCTCGGGAACAGCCCTGGGGCAGTTTCTGTTTATTCCGTTGATCGCCCTGCTGTTGGAAAATTTCGGCTGGCGCTGGACCTGGACCAGCCTGGGGATGCTGCTCTCCCTGGTTGTTGTGCCGCTTTCGTTGCTCGTGATTAAAAACAACCCCGCCGAAAACGAACCGGCGCCCACCGGCGCGAAAAAAGTTTCCCACGACTCATCTCCCGGCGTCTATGCCGTGCTTACGTCGAGAAATTTCTTGCTGGTGGGAGCGAGCTACTTCGTCTGCGGCTTTCAGGATTTTTTGTTCGTCACCCAGATGATTCCGTTCGCCACCGATCAGGGTCTCGCCGCTCAGGAGGCGTCGAATCTCCAGGGGCTGGCTGGATTGCTCAGTATTCCGGGTCTACTCATTTTTGCCGCCGTCTCCGAAAAATTGGGCAGGAAGATCCCCCTGTTCCTGACTTTCGTTCCCCGGTTTGTCTGTTTTGCCCTGCTGATTTTCTTCGACGGCAGGTTTTGGATCTACGCCTCCGCTCTTTTATTCGGCTTTACGCTAATGGGCCTCGCCCCGCTGGGCGCAGCCCTGGTCGGCGAACTTTATGGATTCAAACACATCGGCACCCTCACGGGGGTGATCTTCTGGGTCCATCATCTGGGCGGTGCCCTCGGCGCCTATCTCGGTGGAGTCACCCATGATCTTACCCGGAGCTACGCAATGGTTTTTTCCCTCGCTATGATTCTCGCGTTCGCGGCGCTTCTGACCAGCGCTTCGATTCGTGCCCAAAGCTCGCCGCCACCAAACACTCGGGACCGGAGAACTTAACCGCAAAGAACGCAAAGTACGCATAACAAGAAATAGGATTATCTCCCGCAAAGGCGCAAAGGCGCTAAGTGACGTGCCCTCGGCCCGTCATCCCGAGCGAATGAGAGGGATCGAAGAAAAAGATTTCTCGGTTGCTCGAAACAAGGATTTCTCCCGGAGTTTACCCTGAGCCTGCCGAAGGGGTCGAAATGACACGGAGTGTCACTTTGCGCCTTGGCGCCCCTTCGACTCGGCTCAGGACATGCTTGGCGGGATAAGTTTTCTTAATAAACAGCGGTTACGCCGCCGGTTCTTTTTGCGCGTCTTCCCTGCCTCGCACCAGGCTTGTTAACGCTCCTAGTAGAATGATGCCCGATACAACCAAGAGTGCGTCTTCAACGGCTGCCATGGTTGCGCGGGCTTCGCCAAGCGCTGAGTACAATGGGTATCTGGCTTTAAAAATCGCCGTGGTCGCGGCGACCCCGAGCATCATGCCCAGTTGGCGCGCCGTGCTGACCACGCCGTTGGCAACTCCCTGGCGGTCGATCGGCACCTCTCCCATGATCGCGCTGCTGTTGGCGGAGCTAAAAAGCCCAAGCCCAATGCCCGCAATCGCCAACCGCCAAACGATTCCGCTCTCCGACGGCACCGCTTCCAGGCGGCCGACCAGAAAAATCCCACCGGCGAGCAGAACCATCCCAAGCGATGCGGGAAGGCGCGGACCCACCTTGTCGGACAGCCAGCCACTGAAAGGAGCGAATATCATCATGCCCACCGGCATGGCCATGATCAAAACGCCCGCGCTGGTGGCGCCGTAACCGATGCCGTCCACGAGATAAAAGGGAACCATGAACGCCAGGGTGCCATAGCCTATGTAAGCTGGCGGTGGCCGCGGAAAAAAAACGGCTCTTAAATAGTCTGAGATCGAGCATCGGCTCCAGACGACGCAGCTCCAAGGCAACGAAAGCGCCGGCAGCGAAAACAAAAACGAGGAACAGGACCGCATCGCCGCCAGCGAACCATTGCCGTCCTCTGCCGCCGCCCATGAGAAAAAACAATGAGGTCAGCGCGATCATAAACGTCAGCGCGCCGGCCCAGTCGAAAGGTTGTTTGGCCGCAGTCGTTTCGTCCTTCGGCACAGCGGCCAAGGTAACGGCGGCAGCCAGCAGACCCAAGGGAACGTTCACCAAAAATACCCAGCGCCACCCCAAGGTGTCCGCCAGAATTCCGCCCATGCCGGGTCCCGCGGAGAGCCCAAAGTAAACCATCACGATCTGCGCGCTCAGGCCCCGGCCCCGATGGCTGTGGGGCAAGGTCTTGGTAATCAGCGGCGAGCTGGAGCTGGTTATCATCCCGCCGCCCACCGACTGGACGATGCGGGTGGCGATCAACCAGGTAAGATCGGGAGCGAGGGAAGAAAGCAACGAGCCGCCGATGAAGATCGCGAATCCGATCAGGAAAAGTCGCCGCTGGCCGATCATGTCGCCGAGGCGTCCGAACGCCAGCAGCAAACCGCTGCTTACGATCAGGTAAGCCAGCACGACCCACTGGATGGTGGGGAGATCGACGCCGAAGGACCGCGCCACGAAGGGCAGAATGGCGTTAAGCGCGCTGGTCTGGCTGGAGACCATCAGCGAGCTGAGACCGACGGCGGCCAGCAGCCACCGCTGGGCCGCCGTCAGTGGTGACTCCTTGCTTGGTCGTGTCGTCGTGCTCAATTTTCCACTCGTCCGCTCCGCCGCCGTTCAACCGGAATTCCGCGGTTGAACATGAGTGAGAGGCGAACCCTTCGACTGCGCTCAGGACAGGCCTGGAGCGGTGAAGACACCCAGGTGTGCTGTTTCAAAGTCGTCTCTGCCGCTTGGCACATTGCCTTATTACTCTGAAAAAATTCGCACATCAGCGAGATCTGTCCTGCGCTCAGAGGTAGAAAAGCATTGTCTTCGTTGCGCAAGGTTTGCCTCTCGCTCACAGCGTCACTTTTCCACTGCGGAATCCGGGCTCAACGCAGCCCGACGAGAAGCGCGACCAGCGTAATCACGTTGCTGCCGACCAGCGACCAACCCATGGTGCGCAGGTGGCGCGGATGGACATGCAAGATGCTGAACGTCACGGCGAGGAGCACAACGGGAAGAATGGCGGCGGCGGCGAGCGCCGGCAAGAGCTTCGCGAGCGTCAACAAGAATGCTGCAAGCGTCGCCGCAGCGCTGAAAGCTATCGTCTGGTGTGAGAGTCGGCGATGATGGGTTGCCTGCTTGGCCCGCGCGATGGTGGCGCGCACGGTGAGCGTCGCCAACCCGGAGACCGCGCACCAAATCGCGCCGGCAATCGTTGCCGCCCGCAAACTGACGCCCCCGGCCAACGCGATCGGCACCACGACGCTTGATAAGGTCACGGAGGCTAGCACTTCGCCGGGCAGGCTGCGCTCACGATGGATCAGGATAAGCCGCAGCAAAAGCGCGCCAAGCGCCAGCGGCAAGATCAGCGCGACGCGCGCAGCCGGCGGCGCCACCCACCAGCCAAGCCCGCCCGTAGCAATGGCCAGAGCAGCGAGAATACGAACAGCCTTTCGGGCGCGGGCTCCCAGTGCCGTACGGCTTCGCCGTCCCCGCTCACCGAGGATGATGAGCAGCGGTTCGTGCGCCAGAAAAACCGCGACGCAACCAACGATCCAAAGCAGTTGAACAGCAGTCGGCCCGCCGAGCGCCAACGCCGTGATCAGCGGAAAGGCGACCGCGGCGTACGCGCCATGCTCCCGCGGCAAGAGCGAACCGCCCGGCGCCGGGCGATGGGCAGCCGCAGGCTCACCCGAGCGATCGCCGAGACCGCGCGATGGGGAATCAGTTTCGGCGAGGCTTGCTTCAACGGCTGATCGGTCCGGTGGGCTCATGGATAATGATGCTCGCTTCGGGTGGTTGGCAAGTAGACTCGGTCCCAGCATTTAACCAGGAAAGCAGGTTTTGCAAATAAGCGGGGAGCCCCACCCCTCGCTCCAACATGCCGCGCGCCGAGCGCGCCAAGTGTTCGCGAAAGAAGCGCTCCCGGGCGTCTCTGGCTATCGCCGCCGACGCCGCAGCGTTGCGCATGCGCGCGTAGGCTTCCTTCAAAAATAGGTAACCGACGAAGCCCGCTTCCACCGAGACATGGTCGATGGATTCCTCCCGCCGCGGGTTAAACGAAAAGGCATGATAAAAGGCGGAGAGTTGAGCCAATAACCGGCCCAGATCTTCGAAGCCGCAATAGCTGACCTCGCGGGGAGATACGGCGCCGGCGGGTCCAAACAGCCGGTGATAGAGTTCTTCGGAGGCGTGGTCGGCATCGGCGGCGCAACGCGCCAACTGCGGGTCGCTCACTTCGGCGGCCAGCCGGGCAATTTCATTTTTCCATTCGGGCCGTGGCCGCTCCAAGAGCAGCGACGCCAGGCGCCAGGAGGCGGCCGAGGCCAAGAGTTCCCGTGCATCGAAATCGCTCGATTTTTTCACCGGCTCGCTCCTAACGCGAGAGGAATCCAGGCCGAGCGCATTTTTCTCGCTCCCACTTCTTGATGCGACCCTTCCCACACCGCAATCGCGACCTGGGTCCGCCCGCCGGCTTGGCTGCCTTGCGGCAGCGGGCGCGACAGCAAAACGATCCAGCCATCCTTAGCGCGTTTTCCCGTTCCGCTGGAAATCGTTTTGTCGGCCAATCGAATGGTTCCCGGGCCCTCGGCGTAGAGATCCTGTACCGGGAGTTTACGCGGCCCGGCCATCGGATTGCCCAAGCTACGCGCCGGCGAGTAGCGTTTCTCCATATTCTGTTGCGCCGCCGAACCGGCCTTAAGGGAGGCGGCTTCGGCAGGATAGTGATCGACTGTGGCCTGCGGGTAAATCGCTTGAATATCGTCTTTGCGGCCATTCACCATCGCCTGGAAGACCGCCGACCAGTAGGTGATCTCGACCGCTTTACCCTCCTCGCCCATTTGGGGCGAGGGAACATCCGGCGCCGTCGCCGCCGGCAACTGAACGGCGACCGCGTCGCCAAATCGTCCGGGGCCCGGCAGATCGTCCGCCGTCGCGTCATTCCAAGTGAGGCGAAAGGCGATCCTTCGGCCGTCAGTCACCGCTTGAACATTCACTGACGCGGTGGAACTCTGCATGAGCCTCGGTTCCACCATGTCCTGCAACAAGAGTTTCGCCGGATGGAGCGGCGCGCGCTCCCACACCGGATCATCGGTCGTTGTGGGAAGCGTTTTTTCAAACCCGGCTTTGACTTCAGAGTCGCTGACCGGAGGCTCTGCTTTTTTACAGCCGATCAAGGCGCCGACAAAAATGATGACAAGCAGAAAAACAAAGCTTCGACGGTCCAGAATGCCTTTGATAAGATCACCACGCTTGTCAATCGCGCCCGGATTATTTACTTCCTCTCCCTTGACGGGAGAGGAATGAGGTGAGGGTGACCAAGATGCGTAGAGCCCCCTCACCCTAGCTCCTTCGGCTTCGCTCAGGACAGGCCTCTCCCGCGAGGGGAGAGGGAAAACTCTTCGTTTCCTCGCGCCTATTGGATCCGAAACCACGCCGATGGGGTTTACAACCAGGTCTGTTACCGCGTTGTTCATTGCCGTTCTCCTTACGAAATATTCGTCCGCGCGACGTTGCGCGCGGCATCGAACGGTTGGCGCACATGCGTCGGTTCGCGCATCGGCACGCGGACGATCTCTCTGCCGCTCTCGTCGTAGCCCATTACCTGCTCATCGGCGCGCTTCCACTTCGCGACGATCAACTCCGTCGAGCCGAAGAGCGTCAATAACCCGGATAGGTCCTTGTCCTTGGGAGCGTTGCGGTAGGTTTCCAGGGCCGCATCGACGTTCGGTCCGAACATTTGCAGGAGAAAATCCCGCGGCACGTTCACGGGCGGAATATAATAGACGTTGGGCTCGAGGCCAAACTGCGGAAAAAGCGGCAGCGCCACTTTCTTCACATGCACTAGGAAATCGATGGGATTGTCCGGCCTGGCATTCTCCGGTTTGGAAATCCAGCCGGCAAAGCGAATCTTACCGATGCAGTTGACGAAGCACTGCGGCTGCATGCCCAGCTCGATCTTGGGAAAACAGGCGATGCATTTCTCCGACGTACCGGTCATCGCGTTATAAAAAGTTTTCTTGTAGGGACAGGCCTTGACGCATTCTTGATAGCCGCGGCAGCGCGCCTGGTCGATGACGACGATGCCGTCTTCCGGTCGCTTGTAGATCGCAGCGCGCGGGCAAGAAGAAAGACAGGCCGGGTAGGTGCAGTGGTTGCACATGCGCGCGAGGTAAAAGAACCAGGAGTTATGCACGCCGCTGAAGTGGGCGCCCTTCTCCACGCCGTTGACGCAATCGTCTTCACCGACGTTCGGATGGGCATAGTCGATGTCCTCGGGACGCCAGCCCAGCACGCGCTCGCCGGCCTGCGCCGCTTCGAAAACCGTGCGCCCGGCGTAGCGCTGGCCGTCCCAGTTCTGCGCGCCGAGCTTTTCGAGCATGTTCACGTCCCAGGCGAGAGGATAAAAACCGTAGGGCTTGGTCTCGACGTTGTTCCAGAGCATGTACTCCTGCCCCTTGCCGCTGGTCCAGGTGGTCTTGCAGGCAAGCGTGCAGGTCTGGCAGGCGATGCATTTATTGGTGTCGAAGACCGCGGCGAATTGCCGTTTGGACCGTTGCTCTGGGTACCAGTAGGACATCTCCCGGCCGAGTTGCCAGTTGTATACGCGTGCCATTACTTTTTTCCGCCTTTCTGCGAATTTGCCGCGACGATGAATTTCCCGGACAGATAAACTTTCATCGCATCGCGCTCATATTTCGGCCGCAGTCCGAGCGCGGCCGGCCGCCACAGCCCCTTGCCGCCGATGCCGCCGGGCTCCGCCTTGGTAATTTTGACGATCGCTTCGCGCGGCGCCCCCGTCGGACAGTGAACGTCGGGAAGAAATCCCTTGTTGACCGTATGGCCGAACAGATCCTTGCGCACCAGCGAATCGGTCATCCAGGTGGGTTTGAGCCAGCCGCGGGTTGCC
>JACPFE010000429.1 GCA_016183145.1 Deltaproteobacteria bacterium
CCACGACCAACGAAGAGCTAGGGCTTCTCGATACTAAGATCGCGTCCGCGATCCGCAAAGCTGCCGCCGAAGTGATGGAAGGAAAACTCGATAAAGAGTTCGTCGTTGACATCTTTCAAACCGGCTCCGGCACGTCAACCAACATGAACGCCAACGAAGTCATCGCCAACCGGGCATTGGAACTCCTCGGCAAGCGACGCGGCAGCAGGGAAATCCATCCCAACGACCACGTGAACATGAGCCAGTCGAGCAACGATGTAATCCCAACAGCGATGCACGTCGCTGCCCTGGAGGCAATTCAAAAAGAATTATTGCCCGCCCTTGGGGCATTGCGGCAGGCATTGGCGCAAAAGGCCCGGCAGTTCGACAGAGTTTTTAAAATCGGGCGCACGCATCTCAACGATGCCACCCCAATCCGGCTTGGCCAGGAATTCGAGGGTTATGCGCGGCAGATCGAATTGAGCCGCGCACGCATCAACGAGGCAGCCAACGGTCTCGAGGAACTACCGCTAGGCGGAACGGCGGTCGGCACCGGGATCAATGCCCATCCGCAATTTGCGCGCCGTGCGATCAGAACGATCGCCGAGATGACCGGCCTCCGGGTCCGGGAGGCGAGAAATCACTTTGAAGCCCAGGGTGCTAAAGATGCCGTGGTGCAGCTCAGCGGAACCTTGAAAACTCTCGCTGTGAGTTTAACCAAGATCGCCAACGATCTGCGCTGGCTCGCTTCCGGTCCCAGGTGCGGCCTCGGCGAGATCAGCCTACCGGAAACCCAGCCCGGCTCCTCGATCATGCCCGGTAAAGTCAATCCGGTGATCTGCGAAGCGGTGTTGCAGGTGGCGGCGCACGTGATCGGCTGCGATGCGACCATCACGATTTGCGGCCAAGCTGGCAATTTTGAGCTCAACGCGATGATGCCGATCATGGCGCTAAAACTGATGGAAGCCATCGAGTTCACGGCCAACGTAATCACGGCCTTTACGGAAAAGTGCATCACGGGCATTGAAGCCAACCGGGAACGCTGCCGGGATATGGTGGAACACAGTCTCGCGATGGTCACGGGGCTGGCGCCGTGGGTCGGCTACGATAGGGCTGCGAAGATCGCACAGGAAGCCCATGTGTCCGGTAAAACCGTTAGGGAAGTGGCGCGCGCTCATAAAGTTCTCCCGGATAAAAAGCTGGAGAAATTTCTCGATGCCCGGCGAATGACCCATCCGGGCATTCTAGATAAGGCATAGGGTCCAGCGTGCAAAGTCCCTGACTTTTTGTTATTAATAGGGAAGTGATTTACTTACCATTAAGGGGGGTTCATGATTCAAAGACCGCAGCCCTATATTCGGCAAATTCACATCTGCATCAATAACCGCAACGGCGAAAGCCCGTCCTGCGGCTACAGTGGCTCTGAAGAGGTGGTCGAGGAGCTGAGAAAAGTTTGCAAGGAACGAAACCTCAAGGGCAAAGTTCGCGTAGTGAGAAGCGGCTGCCTGGACGTCTGCGCCTTCGGACCCAACATGATGATCTGGCCCGAAGGACTTTGGTATATGAAAGTCACCAAAGAAGATGTTCCGCAGATCATCGATAAATACCTCAAGCTCGAAGAGGCGGACCAGGCGAAAGAAGCCGGCGCCGCGGCCGAGTAACCATCCTAGCGCGGTTTCACTTTCACTCCTGCTAACGGTGAAGCTCGTGGGCTATCTGGCCGGGGAATTCACCCCCTTGTCGGCCTTCGTGCGCAAATCTGCCGCAACGAGGAGCTTCAACCTTGACACCCCTCCGACATCCAGGTAGGAAATAAAATATTTTGACCGAACATCATTAACAAAGAGGAAACAACCGTGAACGGTAAAACCGCGAGCTTGGATCAGTTTCGAACTTTAAGAACCGACTCCTGGTGGCTCCAACCTCTGCTCGTTTTCGTAGGGCTGGGAGGCTTCGTGATCTACGCCACCTGGGCCGCGCTGCAAGACGCGCACTACTTTGTCGCGCCTTATCTCTCGCCATTCTATTCGCCCTGCATCTCGGCGAACTGCGTGCACAAGACGATCCCGCTGATCGGCTCATGGTGGAATCTGTCGCCGGCGTTCTTGGTGCTCTGGGTGCCCGGCGGTTTCCGCGCCACCTGCTATTACTATCGCAAGGCCTATTACCGATCGTTCTTCGCCTCCCCGCCCGCCTGCGCGGTGCGCGACGCCGCCGGGAGCTATAGCGGCGAGACCCGTTTTCCCTTTTTACTGCAGAATTTTCACAGATATTTTTTCTACCTGTCGCTGGTCATCCTGGCCTTTCTCTGGTGGGACTTCATTCTGGCTTTTCGTTTTCCCGACGGTTTCGGCATAGGCGTCGGCACCGTCGTGCTCGGCGCCAACGTGTTTTTATTGTCGCTTTTCAGCCTGTCGTGCAATTCCTGCCGGCATATCTGCGGCGGATATTTGAATTCCTTCCACAGCGCGCCGGGAAAATATAAAGCCTGGAGCTTCATCAGCCGGCTCAATGAAAAGCACATGGAGTACGCCTGGGTGAGTCTCATCTGGGTGGCGCTGGCCGATCTCTACGTGCGCCTGTTGTCCATGGGCGTGATCCCCGATGTGAGGATTTTCTAATGGCTGAGGAAAAGTACGAAACCCACGAATACGACGTTATCGTGATCGGCGCCGGCGGCGCCGGGTTGCGCGCCGCCGTCGAAGCATCGGCGCAAGGTGTCAAGACCGCCCTGGTCTGCAAGTCCCTGCTCGGCAAAGCCCACACGGTCATGGCCGAAGGCGGTATCGCCGCGGCGATGGGCAACGTTTATCCGGAAGACAACTGGAAAGTTCACTTTCGCGATACCATGCGCGGCGGCAAGCTTTTGAGCAACTGGCGCATGGCGCAGATCCACGCCCAGGAATCGCCCGACCGCGTCCTTGAGCTGGAGGAATGGGGCGCGCTGTTTGACCGCCCCAAAGACGGATTGATCCTCCAGCGCGACTTCGGCGGCCATCGCTACGCGCGCCTGGCGCACGTCGGCGACCGCACCGGGTTGGAAATGATCCGCACGCTCCAGCAGCACGCCGTGCACAAGGGCATCGACGTCTACATGGAGTGCAATCTTCAGCGCCTGCTCACCGACGCCGGCAAAATCTCTGGCGCCTTCGGCTACTGGCGCGAGAGCGGCAAGTTCATTCTGTTCAAATGCAAAGCGGTGGTGCTCGCCACCGGCGGCGGCGGCAAGGCCTGGAAGGTCACTTCCAACTCGTGGGAATACACCGGTGACGGGGTCACCATGGCCGCGGACGTCGGCGCCGATCTGATGGACATGGAGTTCATGCAGTTCCACCCGACCGGCATGGTGTGGCCGCCCAGCGTGCGCGGCATTCTGGTCACCGAAGGCGTGCGCGGCGACGGCGGCACGCTAAAAAATACCAAGGGCGAGCGCTTCATGTTTAATTACATTCCGGAGTTCTTCAAAGTCGAGACCGCCGAAACCGAAAAGGAAGCCGACGCCTGGTACGAAGACAAAAAGAATCGGCGCACGCCGGACTTGCTGCCCCGCGACGAAGTTGCCAGGGCGATCAACTCCGAAGTCAAAGCCGGCCGCGGCACGGAGCACGGCGGCGTTTTTCTCGATATCGCGTCGCGGCGCTCGGCGGATTACATCCAGCGCCGCTTGCCCTCCATGTACCACCAGTTCAAGGAGCTCGCCGACGTCGATATCACCAAAGAGGCGATGGAAGTCGGGCCAACCTGCCACTATGCGATGGGCGGCGTGCGTGTCGACGCCGACACCACGGCAGCCACGGTGCCCGGTCTGTTCGCCGCCGGCGAAGTCGCGGCCGGCTTGCACGGCGCCAACCGCCTCGGCGGCAACTCGCTTTCCGATCTTCTGGTCTTCGGCCGTCGCGCCGGGCTCTACGCGGCCGAGTACTGCAAGGCCCTCAAAGGAGCGCTGGCGGTGAATACGGATCAGGTCAACGCCTTCGCTCGCGAAATGCTGGCGCCGTTCGAGAGCAAGGGAAGCGAGAACCCCTATACGATCCACGCGGATCTGCAAGAGTGCATGCAGGATTTGGTGGGCATCATTCGCGTCGAGTCGGAGTTGAAAAAAGCGCTGGAGATCATCCAGCAATTGAAGCAACGGACGCGCAATGTGAAAATCGAAGGCAACCGGCAGTACAATCCGGGCTGGCATCTCGCCCTGGACTTGCACTCCCTCCTGGGATTCTCCGAAGCGGCGACTCTGGCGGCCATCGAACGAAAAGAGAGCCGGGGCGGCCACACCCGCGACGATTATCCGAACACGGATGCGAAGTTCGCCAAGGTGAACGTGGTGGTGCGCAAGAAAAACGGCGAGTTCGCGCTATCCCAAGAGCCTCTGCCGGAAATGCCGGACGAGCTAAAGGCACTGCTTGAGGAGAAGAAGTAATGGCTGAGCAGCAAGTCCATATGCGGCTGTGGCGCGGCGACGCCAAGGGCGGCGAGTTTCGCGACTATCGCATCGGCGTCGGCGAAGGCATGGTGGTGCTCGACGTGATCCACGCGATCCAGGCGCAGCAGGCGAATGACCTGGCCGTGCGCTGGAACTGCAAGGCGGGCAAATGCGGCTCGTGCAGCGCGGAAGTCAACGGCAAGCCGCGCCTGATGTGCATGACGCGCATGAACACCTTCAAGCCCGGCGAAACCATCACGATCTCGCCGATGCGCGCCTTCCCGATCATCCGCGACCTCGTCACCGACGTGTCGTATAACTTTCGGAAAGCCGAGGAGATTCCGGCCTTCAAGCCAAAACCGAAAGAAGCCGACGGCACCCGCCGGATGTTTCAAGAGGACATTGATCGCGTGCAGGAGTTTCACAAGTGCATCGAATGTTTTCTCTGCCAGAACGTCTGCCACGTCATCCGCGACCACGACGACAATAAGCCGGCCTTCGCCGGGCCGCGCTTTTTCGTGCGTCTGGCATCCCTGGAAATGCACCCGCTCGATTCCAACGACCGGATGGAATTGATCCAACAGAAAGCCGGACTCGGCTACTGCAACATCACCAAGTGCTGCACCGAAGTCTGCCCTGAGCATATCCACATCACCGATAACGCCATCATCCCGCTCAAAGAACGCCTTGTGGACGAATTTTACGACCCCGTCCGCCGCTTGTTCCGCGTATTTGCTGGAAAGTAAACCTTCCCAAAATCGCAATTGTTTCGCGCCCCTTAGCGGGACATAAGATTTCTATCCCTGAATATTCTCTTGCGCCTGGGGCGATTCGAACGAACGACCTATGGTTCCAGAGAGGAATTCCGCCGTATCTCCAACAGGCTCAGACCTACTCAGTTCAGTGAAACATTTCCGTTAGAGAATGCTGTGGCAGATTCCAGCAGGACCATTTCGGCTC
>JACPFE010000430.1 GCA_016183145.1 Deltaproteobacteria bacterium
CGCTTACGCCGCGGGCGAAAACTCGTTTTAGGCGGCGTGGTGATTCCCCATCCCAAAGGGCTCACGGGCTACTCGGACGCCGACGTCTTGCTGCATGCGCTCATCAACGCGCTGCTCGGCGCCTTGGGTGAGGGGGATATCGGCCAACACTTCCCCGACACCGACCCACGTTACAAGGGAATCTCAAGCCTCAAGCTGCTTAACGGCGCGCTGCGCCTGATGCGGCGCAAGGGCTATAAGCTCGTCAACGCGGACGCGACGCTGATCGCTCAAGAACCCAAGCTCGCGCCGCATTACGGGGCGATGAGGAAAATAATCGCATCGCACATCAAGGTCCCTGAGCGGCGCGTCAACATCAAAGCCGCCACCACCGAGAAATTGGGCTGGATAGGCAAGGGCCAAGGCATGGCTGCCACGGCGGTGGTTTTGCTTTGCCGAAAGTGACTCTTCGAAGGTGAAAAGGTTGACAATAATTCATTTCTATATTAATCAAGCTTCCTAATCCCAAGTGACGTCTGATCCTCCCAATGCGGCGCCCCAGGCGCGCGAACAAGAGATCGAGAGAGCGGCTCAAGAGCTTGGCCGTCTGATTCAGGGCGCCGACCCTGAGCGACGCGACGATCTCAAGGAGTTGGCTTTCGCCCTCATCCGCGAGGAGTTGATCCGCGACGCCCCGAGCGATGCAAAGGTACAAGGGTCGGCTCCGGCCCCCTTCAATCCGCTGGGAACGGGAGTCTTGATATTTTTCTTAGGCGCTGGTTTATCTTTTGTGTTCGGGCCGGTGGGGTTGGCGCTGATGTTCGGTGGGGTGCTCTTCGTGGTGTGGGGCGCGTTGATCAGTTGGCTTAAAGGATCGAAGTAGCTATGGCAGAAGAAAAAGAGAAACGGGGCATTTGGTCGCGCAGAGATTTTTTCACCCGGTTAGGTTGGGGCGGATTCGGCATCTTTGGTCTGGGCACTCTCCTCGCTTTCGTTCGATCCGCGTTCCCGCGAGTTCTTTTTCAACCCCCTTCCACTTTCAAAGCCGGTTTCGTCACTGACTACGCCGTCGGCGAAGTCAGTGAAAAATTCAAACAGGACCAGCGCGTATGGATCGTGCGGGAAGAAACCGGCGTCTATGCGGTCTTTGCCAAGTGCACGCATCTCGGATGCACGCCGCGCTGGCTCGCCGCCGAAAACAAATTCAAGTGTCCCTGTCATGGTAGCGGCTTCTTTAAATCGGGTCTGCACTTCGAGGGGCCGGCGCCGCGCCCGCTGGACCGCTTCAAGGTGATCATCGGCGGCGACGGCCAGCTCATCGTCGATAAGAGCAAAGTTTTCAAGATGGGGCCCAGCGGCGAACCTGACGAACAGTACCCCGAAAGCATCCTCAAAGCCTAGCTAAAGGTATATGAAATTCGGAAACGAAGAAGAGATCGGAAAAACCATGTCTCCCGCAAAGACGCAAAGACGCGAAGTGACGGGCCGAGGTCCGTCATCCCGAGCAAACGCGAGGGATCTGAGAAAAAGATTTCTCGCTTTGCTCGAAACAAGGATTTCTCCCTTCGGTCGAAATGACACCGAGTGTCACTTTGCGCCTTAGCGCCTTGGCGGGATAAATTTTCCTGGAGTCGTTCTGTTCAACATTTCCAAGGTAGGTATCTAACGGAAATACCCTATGGACAAAAATCTGTTCGACAAAATCAAGAACGATATCGTCGAGAACCAGGTGTGGAAGGCGATCTTTCGTCACGGCTATGAAGACACGCCGCGCAACCGCGTCCTGATGGTGACGGCCAACGTCTTTCTCCACCTCCATCCAGCCAAAGTCCGGCGCCATGGCGTGCGCATGCGTTTCACCTGGTGCATGGGCGGCCTGACCTTCTTCATGTATCTGGTGACGGTGGTTACGGGAATCTATCTGATGTTTTACTACCGGCCGGTCGCCGAATACGCCTACGCCGATATGAAATATCTGGAGTTCGACATGCCCTTCGGCATGCTCATGCGCAACATGCATCGCTGGTCGGCGCACGCGATGATCGTGTTTGTCTGGCTGCATATGTTTCGCGTCTTCCTGACCGGCTCTTACAAGCCGCCGCGGGAATTCAACTGGATCGTGGGCGTGCTGCTGCTCGTGCTGACCTTGCTTCTGAGCTTCACGGGTTATCTCTTGCCGTGGGATCAGCTATCGATCTGGGCGGTCACCGTCGGATCGAACATGGCGCGCGCCACGCCTCTCTTGGGTAACGAAGGGCCGTTTGCTGATTTCGTCGGCGCCAACCCGATCTACGACGCCCGCGCGTTCTTGTTCGGCGGCGGCGAGATCGGCCCTCACACATTGCTGCGGTTCTACATACTCCACTGCATCTTCATACCGATGGTCGCCAGTATCCTGATGGCCGTTCATTTCTGGCGCATCCGGCGCGACGGCTTCTCGGGTCCTTCCCTCTGATCGCAGGTAGAAGCGAGGAAAAAAATGGCAGAGGCCGCCAAAGAAAAAAAACTACCCATCGACGACAAGGTCCATACCTGGCCGCATCTGGTGCGCCTGGAGTTTCTCGTCGCTTTGTTCGTCATGGTCGCGCTGACTCTCTGGTCGATTACGATCGATGCGCCGTTGGAAGAGCCGGCGAACCCGACCCGCACGCCCAATCCGTCGAAGGCGCCCTGGTACTTTTTGGGGCTCCAGGAGATGCTCGTCTATTTTGACCCTTGGCACGCCGGCGTCGTGCTGCCCAGTCTGATCATCGTCGGCCTGATGGTTATTCCGTTTATCGATATCAACCCGAAAGGGAATGGCTATTACTGCTTTAAGGAGAGAAAATACGAGATTTTGACCTTCATCTTCGGGTTTCACATCCTGTGGGTCGTGATGATCATTATCGGCACGTTTTTCCGCGGCCCAGGGTGGAACCTTTTTTGGCCCTGGCAGAGATGGGACCCGCACAAGGTTGTGGCCTTGACCAACGTCGATTTGCCCTATCTGCTCGGTTTTAGGGATTACTGGATTTCCGCCGTTTTCAGCTTGATTGTGATCGGCGCTTATTTCGTCATTACGATCGCAGGCTTCTATTGGTGGGTGCTGCGGGTGAAGGGGCAGGAGTTCATGGAGCGCTGGGGGATGGTGCGGTTTACCATCACCGCCGTGCTGGTCGCGCTGATGCTTTCCCTTCCCGCCAAGATGTTCCTCAGGCTTGTCTTTAACGTCAAGTATATCTTGGTCACCCCCTGGATCAATATCTGATGTTTTACGTCGCCAAGATCCTTCAAGCCTTAGGGCTTGCCGACGTCGGCTACGCTCTTTTTATCGGCATGACGAAAAATTCTTCGATGGCGGAGGAAATCGTGTTGTCACTCATCGGTCTCGGGGTTTTTTCCTTGGGCCGCGCGCTTGAGCGCAAGGTCGTGTGAGGTAACGGGGATGGCGGAACGAGGAATCGATAAACAAGAAGAAAAGAAATCCTACGGGAGTGTCTTTCTCATCGGGATTGCCCTCCTGGTGGTATTGACGGGCTGGTCCTTTTGGGACGACAACATTACACGCCGGCCGTGGAAAGCGATGCAAGCGCGCTTCTATCACCTCGACTACGGCAAGGCCAAGGCCGCCTATGACGAAGAGAATAAGAAGCTGCAAGCCGATGCCGCTTACCAAGAACTTTCCAAGAAGCTGGCCGCCGCGCAAGCGAGTTTGAGCGGCGGTGCGTTGGGCCAAAAGCTCGCCTCACTGGAAAAACAGGAAAGCGCGGCCACGGTTCGCTTTAACGACATCGATCAAGAGGTCAAGAACATCAAGAGTGAGCTGGAGGAAGCTTGGTACGAGCACGATCATGCGGTGCAGCAAAAGCGCAACGTCAAGCCCTACCTGGAGCGCATTAAAGAGCTCGATAAAGAAAAAGAGAAGCTCGACCCCGAACTGGAAAAGGCGCGCCAAAAACGCGAGCTGATCAAGGAAGAAATAAAGACGATTCGTAATAGCGCCAAGGAAATCGAAATCGAGCTGGGGAAGCTCGCTGCGGAACGGGACAAATGGGTCCGAGTCATGGAGAACGTCACGCTCAAGCTCGGGCCGTTCTCCTTCTATAAGATTCCGAAAATCGAACAAGTGTCGCTCGACGAATTCGATCGCAACAATTTCGATCAGCCCGTCGCGCGCGTGGATCGGTGTCAAACCTGCCACTTGGCGATAAATCGTCCGGGGTTTGAAAAGGAGGCCAATCCTTTCAAAACCCATCCGAAACGGGAAATCTTCCTCGGCGACAACGCCCATCCGCCGGGAAAGTTCGGCTGCACCGGCTGTCATGAAGGGCAAGGCGTCGCCGTCAACAGCGCGAAACATGCCCACGGCGAAGTGCATCTATGGGAATTCCCGCTCTTGCGCGGAGCAAAATCGCAGTCGAGTTGCACTTCGTGCCATCTCGACGTGCAAAAGTTTGAGACCGAAGCGCCACTGTTGGCTCAAGGGCAAAGACTCTTCGAGCAGATCGGCTGCACGGGCTGTCACCTCGTCAAAGGATACGAGAACCTTCCCAAGATCGCCCCGAGCCTGCGCAAGATCAGCGCCAAAGTCGATCCGAGCTGGATGGTGCGTTGGATCGAAAACCCGCACAAGTTCCGTCCGCGCGCGCGCATGCCGAACTTCGACCTGAAGCAGGACGATGCGGTGGCGATCGCGGCGTTCCTCTGGTCGTTAGCCAAAGAAGAGGGCGACAAGTGGGCGCAGGAACATCCGCTCCCGGCGGGCTTCCGCGAGGGGAACGCGGGTCAGGTCGCCAAAGGAAAAAAGCTGGTCGAAACCATCGGTTGCAAAGGCTGCCATGGCTTGGCCGAAGGCGAGTTCTCAACGCCTTTGGGGAAGGAAAAGGACCTCGTTCCTAATCTCAAAGATATCGCCTCAAAAACCAGCGCCCAGTGGACCTATCACTGGATCAGGAATCCGCGCGGCTACTCTCCGGACACGAACATGCCGAGCCTGCGCCTCACCGACGACGAGGCGATGGCCATGACCAACTATTTGATGACTCTGGGCGCCAAGCCCGAGGCGATGGCGGGTATAGAGGAAAAACTCGCCGACGCCAAGAACATCAAGCGCGGCGAAACGCTCGTGCGTCGATGGGGTTGTTACGGTTGTCATGAGATCAAGGGTTTGGAAAAAGAGTCCCGCATCGGCGCCGAGCTCACAACGTTCGGTTCCAAGCCCAAAGAGGAGCTCTTTTTTGGCAACCGCACGGATATCAAGGAAACCTGGGACGATTGGACTTATAACAAGCTCAAGACACCTCGGATCTATGCGACGGAACGCATCGAGCAGTTGATGCCGCAGTTCAATTTGGCCGATGACGACATCAAAGCGTTGCGCGTCCTGTTGGGTGGCTTTCGCGAAAGAAAGGTTGGGCAGCGCTATCAGGCCGATCAAGGCTTGAGGGTCCAACAGGTCGTCGATGGGCGACGGATCATGCAGCAGTACAACTGCGTCGGCTGCCACGAGATCGAGAAACGAGGTGGATTCATCCGCAAATACTATAAGGAGAATCCAAACCTCGCCCCGCCGGTTCTCAACGGCCAAGGCGAGAAGGTCCAGTCGAATTGGTTTTTTAATTTCTTGAAAGCGCCTATCCCGATCCGTCCGTGGCTTGAGGCCCGAATGCCGACGTTCGGTTTGTCTGACGAGCATGCCAATCAGCTCGTGAGCTACTTCAACGGTCTCGCCAAAGTGGACATCCCTTACGCTTATGTCGATGACAAGAAAATTCCGCAAGAACATCTGGAGGCGGCACGGGTTCTTGTCTCCAAGGACTATTTTAACTGCTTCAGTTGTCACCAGCAGGGCGAGCGGAAGCCCGAGGGGCCGGTGGAAGGTTGGGCGCCGGACCTGGCCCTTGCCCGGCAGCGTCTCAATCCGAAATGGATCATCAAATGGCTGCAAGATCCGCAGAAAGTCGAGCCGGGAACCAAGATGCCGTCGTTCTATCCGGGAGGCCCGGATAATATCCTCGGCGGCAAAGATGACCGTCAGATCGAGGCCCTGCGTGATTACTTAATGAGCATCGGGAGAGGCGCTCCGGCCGCCGTAACCGCCGAGGTCGCCAAGGCGAAACCGGCAAGGCGGTGAACATAGAGGCGCTTTCTGGCGTCTAAACTATAGTCAGCAATATAAGGAGGGATTTATGAATAAATTCGGTTTTTTGTTCTTGTCTGCCGCTTTGGTAACTTTGCCGGTTCGCGGCATGGCGGCCTACGAAGGCGGCGATGTGAAGGACGGCGGTTCGATTTCCGGTGCCGTAAAATTCAAGGGCAGCGCCCCGGCGCCAAAAAAATTAGACGTCAGTAAAGACAAAGAAGTTTGCGCGAAAACTTCCAAGACGGATCCGTCTTTGATCGTCAACGGGGGAAATCTCGTGAACGCGGTGGTGACGATTACGGATATCAAGAAGGGCAAGAAGATTGAGCTTAAGAAAGTTACCCTGGATCAAAACGGCTGCGAATATAAGCCCCATGTGTTGGCGTTCCCGGCCGGAACGACCGTCGAAATCTTAAATCCGGACGGCATCCTCCACAACGTCCATTCCTACAGCAAGGTCAACAGCCCGTTTAACCAGGCCCAGCCGAAGTTCAAAAAGACCCTGAACGTAAAGATCGAGAAGCCCGAAGCCATCGAATTAAAGTGCGATGTCCACGGATGGATGCAGGGTTGGTTGGTCGCCACGGAAAGTCCCTATTTCGCCGTGACCGATAGTTCTGGGAACTTCAAGTTGACCGATGTGCCTGCGGGGAGCTATACCGTGGAAGTCTGGCACGAAAAGCTCGGCAAGAGCAGCCAGAAAGTGACCGTTAAGGCGAAGGAAGAGGCCAAGGTCACCTTCGAAGTCGCGGGCAAGTAAACCGCTAATCGACTGTTACCTGCGCGGCACCCGGACTCCGGGTGGCGCGTTTTTTGGCGTCCACAACCTTACGGTTGCGTCGGCTGACGAAATCCATCTTCACCACGAAGGCACGAAGGACACGCCCCCGCCTCTTTCCTCCCCCGCTCGCGGGGGAGGATGAAGGCGGGGGAAGTTCGTGCTCTTCGTGACCTCCTTTGAAAATACCCGTTTGGGGATGAGAACCCAGAGGCCCGCCTGGGCTCCGTCGTACCCGCGAAAGCGGGTATCGGCGGGCGAGCGTAAGATCATGGCCCACTTCGTGGTGCAATTCTTAATATTGGCCGCGGTTTCTGCGTGATTAAACATTCTCGACCCTGCTCTTGAAAAATTTCCACGCGCGCTCCAAATCCACCGGGGGGAGGGCTTCTACCCGCCGGCGCGCCGATTCATCGCCCGTCAGCGGTATCGGCGTGCCGATCTGCAATGCGCCGTAAAGAATCTCGGCGGCCTCCTCTAGATAGATCGCCATCATCACCGCCTCAGCGATCGTCCTTCCGACCGTCACTTGACCGTTACCTCTCAGTAGCACGGCAGGTTTGTCGCCCAAAGTTTCGGCCACGGCCGCGCCCAGCTGGGGCGTCGTAATCAAGTCGGGTTTGTAAAACACCGGAACGCCGCCGGAGAAAAAGCTGCCGTGGTTGTGTACCGGCTCGAGCTTGCGGTCGGTGACGGAGAACATATTGGCCACCCGCGCGTGGATGCGCGTGATCGCGTTAACCTCGGGCTTGGCTTTCATGAGCGCGACGTGGAGCCAAGTCTCAGACGGAGCCGGTTGGCTGCCTTCGACGACCTCGCCCTTGAGATTCAGAGTGAGCAGATCCCTTTCCTTGACCAGAGCTAGGCTGATCCTCGGGGTCATTATAAAGCGCGCGGAATTGGCAATGCGCGCGCTGACGTGGCCGAAACCTTCGACGAGTTTCTGCTGTGACAGAATGCGGCACGCGCTGACGATATCTTTTCTTAGCTGCCTGGTATGGGCCATTGGACACCTTTAAATTTTGTTGGATTTACGCTATATATTAAGCCATTCCGTTTTCTTGGAAGAAAGAGTCGATTTTGAAGATCACGGTTGAATCTTACCCCGACTCCAAGGGCCAGGAAAGCCCTATCCGGTTCATGTTAGGGGCGCGAAGCGTGCAAATAAGCGCGGTGGTGGATCGGTGGTTCGGCGAGCAGGCCTGTTATTATCGCGTCCTCGGAGATGACGAGAACTCCTATATCCTCAAGGGACCCCTTGGGGACGGGTCATGGGAAATGGTCTCTTTCACCCATAAAGATTCCCGCGGCACCGAGTTAGAGTACGAAGGCAAGAGGGAATTGCAGTAATTTTTTCGCCCCTTTTTTTCTTGGTTCTAGTCAGGTTTTCTACTAGATATCGTCGTTTCGGAAATTTCGGACAGAGGCACATCGCATGTCAAAGCAACATCTAGTCGCTGTCATTGGCGCCGGCCCGGCGGGTATTTACGGCACGCGCAAACTCACCGAAGCGGGGCACAGGGTCCTGCTCATCAATCGGGATATCAAGCCGGGCGGTCTGGCCGAGTATGGAATTTTTCTCGACAAGGAAAAAATGAAAACCGGATTGCGCAAGCAATTCCAACGCATTCTCGCGGACGGGAAGGTTTCTTATCTCGGCCATGTCACCGTGGGGGAAGGAAAATCGCTCACGCTCAAAGATCTCCAGGAGATCGGCTTTAGCGCCATCGTGGTATCGGCGGGCGCCCAGGGCACCAAGAAGCTCGGTCTTCCGGGTGAAGATCTCATCGGCGTCTATCATGCCAAAGATGTCGTCTATCACTACAACAAGCTGCCCCCGTTCAGCCAGCGCCATTTCGAAATCGGTACCCGGGTCGCCATCATCGGCATGGGCAACGTCATGGTCGACGTTGCCAACTGGCTGCTCAATTACATGAACAGCGCCGAGGTCACGGTGGTCGCCCGGCGCGGTCCCAAGGAAAAGGCCTACGACGACAGCGAATTCGAGGTGGTAGAAAAATATCTCGACAACGACGACATGCGCAAGGAAATCGAACGCATCCGGCCGAACCTCGAAGCCGCGGGCCAGAACGTCGACGAGCTGATCCAGAAGTTCGTCAAGTCTTCAACCCCACCGCCGAACCAGAAGCTGCGCTTCCGTTATCTCTGCTCGCCGACCAAGGTCCTCGCCGGCAACGATGGAAAGACCGCCGGGTTGGAAGTCGAATTAAATGAACTCATCGTTGAGAAGGGTAGAACCGTGGCTAAAGGCACCGGTCAGCATACCCAATTTCCCCTCGATTGCGTCATTTACGCCATCGGCGATGAAGTCGATTCCTCCCTGGGTCTGCCGTTTTCGCGCGGCGCTTTTGTCACGAGTCCCGCCGAGGCGTCTGGCAATCCCCATCCGGCGCAATATCGACCCTATGATCCCGCCGCCAAGCAGGCGCTCGAGGGCATCTACGTCATGGGCTGGTCGCGCAACGCCAGTGTCGGGCTGGTCGGCATCGCCAAGAAAGACGCCGAGCAGGGCACGAAGTTCATCAATGCCGACCTGGCGGCGAAGGAAGGCTTCGAGCCTGCGGTGATCGAGCAAAAAATCGAGGCGGTGATGGACAAGCTCGAAGAGAACAATGTCGCGTTCGTCACCAAGGACGATGTTGCGGTCCTCGAAGCGAAGGAAAGAGAAGAGGCGAAAAAACGCAACACCTGGGAGCATAAATACGCCAGCGACGATGAGATGCTGAACATCATCTCCGCGCCCAAAGCGGCGGCGAGCTGATATGGATTTGGCGTTCCAAACGTTCAAATCGTTCAAGCCGTTAAAACGTACCGAACCGATTTAGAGTTCTGTAGGGTGCGCTTTGCGCACCATCGAGAGACTGGGTGCTACGTCACGACTCGCCCGCCGTTGACGTGCAGCGTCTGGCCCGTCATGTGTTTGGCTGCGTCACCCACTAGAAATGCCACGGCTTCGGCGACGTCTTCCGGTTCGCCGGCGTGGCCGAGGGGAATTCTTTTGGCGGCGGCCTCCCACTCGGCGTCGGAATACGTCGCTCTCACACGCGGGGTGGCGATCCGTCCCGGAGCCACCGCGTTGGCGCGCACATTAAACGGCGCGAGCTCGAGCGCCAGCGTCTTGGTAAACCCGACGATACCGGCTTTGGCCGCGGCGTAGGCTGAACGGCTGGCATCGCCGCTGAAGCCGATGTCGGAAGAAATATTCACGATTGCGCCACTCTTCTGACTCTTCATTAAACCGGCAACGGCCCGGCAGCACAAAAATGTCGACGTGAGGTTGAGATCGATGACGGCCCGCCAATGCTCGAACGGAAACTCTTCTATCTTATGCCGATGCAGGCTGCCGCCGGCGACGTTGACCAGGACATCGAGGCGGCCGTGGTCGGAGATGATCCTATCGAATGCTGCTCGCACCGCGCCTTCCTGGGTCACGTCGACACACATGAACGCCGCCTGCTTGCCGCGCCGTTGAATTTCGCCGGCGACCTGTCTGCCACCTTCATCGTTGATGTCCAAAATGACTCCCATGAAATCTTCTTTGGATAAACGCTCGATCACGGCCCGCCCAATCCCCGAGGCTGCACCGGTGACAACGGCGATTTTGTTCACAGGCAACTCCTTCCGAATCGTTTTGATTATTCAACTACCGCAAGCCGTGAAGCGGCGTCAAGCGCGGAATTCCGCGGTTTCGGGCTCCGAGTTTGCCGCGAAACCCGAAACGCTCTCGCCGGAGGCGAGAGACGGGCGAGAGATAACTCTTGCCAAGCCGCTGAAGCTCGAATAAAATTAGATGGTTTTTCAAGGCCTGTTATAGATAAAGGAGGTAGACGCAATTTATGGCAGAAGAAAAAAAGGAAGGGCTTGAGCTCACCGAAGCTCAGATTGCGGTTCACTGGAAGGAAGAAGACTATTACTACCCGTCACCGAAGTTTATTGGTCAGGCCAATGCCTCTGATCCGGATATTTTCGAGCGCTTTAGTGAGAAGAATTTTCCCGAATGCTTCAAGGAGTATGCCGATCTGCTCTCCTGGGATCAGTACTGGCATACGACGCTTGATACCAGCAACCCCCCTTTCTGGAAGTGGTTTGTCGGCGGAAAGTTAAATGCCTGTTACAACTGTGTGGACAGGCACTTGGAGAAGAATAAAAACAAAGCCGCTTTCATCTGGGTGCCGGAGCTAGAGGATGAACCCACCCAGACCATAACCTATCAGGATCTCTATGTAAGAGTGAATGAGTTCGCCGCCCTGCTCAGAGACTTTTGCGGAGTCAAGGCCGGCGATAGGGTGACGTTCCATTTGCCGATGGTGCCGGCACTGCCGGTCTCGATGCTCGCCTGTGCCAGGCTTGGCGTCATCCACTCTCAGGTCTTCGGCGGATTCAGTGGCGCAGCCTGCGGGGGCAGAATAGCGGACTCCGGCAGTCATATTCTCGTCACTATGGATGGCTACTACCGAAACGGCGAGCTGCTCGATCAAAAAATCAAAGCCGACGAAGCGGTTGAAGTGGCGGCGAAGGATGGCGTTCATGTTGATAAAGTCCTGGTCTGGAGGCGTTATCCTGGAAAGTATTCCTCGCCGACGCCCATGGTGAAGGGTCGGGATTATTTCGTTGATGAATTACTTAAGAAGTATCGTGGCCAGAGAGTCGATCCCGTATCGATGCCAGCGGAAGCTCCTCTGTTCATGATGTATACCAGCGGCACGACGGCAAAGCCCAAGGGGTGTCAGCATAGCACCGGTGGATATTTGGCTTACGTCGCAGGCACGTCGAAGTATTATCAGGACATTCACCCGGAGGACGTTTATTGGTGCTTCGCCGATATAGGATGGATCACAGGCCACTCCTACATCGTTTATGGCCCGTTGGCTATTTGCGCCACC
>JACPFE010000431.1 GCA_016183145.1 Deltaproteobacteria bacterium
ATCAAGTGACCAAAGAATCATTCAAAAAACTGGTGTTTGGAAAAGCGAAGGATCCGCTCGATCCGAAAGTGTTTCATCAAATCTCATTGGTGGCGTTTCTGGCCTGGGTTGGACTAGGCGCCGATGGCTTGAGTTCATCGGCCTACGGGCGCGAGGAGGCCTATCTGGCGTTGGGCGAGCATTTCTTCCTCGCTCTGCCTCTCGCTATCCTTATGGGGGTAACGGTCTTTGTCATCTCGGCGAGCTACAGCCAGATCATCGAACTCTTTCCAACCGGCGGCGGCGGATATCTGGTCGGTACAAAGCTGTTGGGACCCAAAGTTGGATTGGTTTCCGGCTCTGCGCTGATCGTCGACTACATGCTGACGCTTACCATTTCCGTGGCGAGCGCCGGGGATCAGTTATTCAGCTTCCTCCCGGCCTCGATCCACGGGGCGAAATTGGCCACCGAATTCGTTCTGATCCTTTTTCTGATTTACCTCAATCTTCGCGGCACCAAAGAATCGGTGCTTTTTCTGCTCCCTATTTTTCTCCTCTTCGTCGTAGCTCACCTTTTCGCCATTAGCCTGGGGATCGTCCCACAAGCGTCAAACATCCCGGTGCTCACCTCTACGACTTATCAGGGGCAACCCTTTTCATCGTCCTGCATGCTTACAGTCTCGGCGGCGGGACCTACACGGGCATCGAAGCAGTCAGCAATGGTCTTCAGGCCCTGCGCGAGCCTAGAGTTGAGACCGGAAAAAAGACCATGATTTATATGGCTATCTCGCTCGCTTTCACCGCAAGCGGTCTGCTGCTTTGTTATTTGTTAAACCAGGTTTCCCCTGAAACGGGCAAGACACTGAACGCCAGCCTGTTTGCAAAAATCTACGGCGGCTTTTTCTCAGGCGACCTTGCTTATCTTCTTGTGGTCGTAACTCTTGTTACCGAGGCGGCCATTCTTTTGGTCGCAGCCCAGGCGGGATTCATCGATGGGCCGCGGGTTCTCTCCAATATGGCGATAGACTCATGGGTGCCGCACCGTTTTTCTCATCTAAGCGACAAGTTGGTAACCCAATACGGCGTGTGGTTCATGGGCTTGGCCTCCCTCGGGTTTCTCTCTTACACGGGGGGTGACGTGAGGCTCCTCGTCGTCATGTACAGCATCAATGTCTTTCTCACTTTTACGCTTTCTCAGTTGGGCATGTGCAAGCATTGGTGGGAAGTGAAGAAGCAACAAAGATCTTGGCTGCGCAAGTTCCTTGTAAATGGTCTCGGTTTGTCGTTCACGGGAATCATTCTCATATTCACTGTAGTCATAAAGTTCGCCGAGGGCGGATGGGTTACCTTGCTAGTGACATCAGGCTTCATTCTTCTATGCTATATAGTCCGATCGCATTACGATCACGTGCGAGACGCGCTGAAGAGCCTTGATGAGACCCTGATCAATATTCCGTTTCACCCAGATCTTAAAAATCCAGTGCCGGCTAAAAATCCTGGGGCTCCCACGGCGGTCGTCATCACAAGGGATTTCGATGGAATCGGGATTCACTCCCTGCTTGGTATTGCCCGACTGTTTCCGAACCACTTCAAAAACGTGGTCTTCGTTTCAGTGGGGTTGATCGACTCCGGCAAATTTAAGGGTCTCAGCGAGATCGAGAATCTACGCCGCTCAAAGGAAGAAGACCTTAAGAGTTTCGTGGATTTTGGTAATTGTTTGGGTTGGTATGCGGAGTACCGTTGTTCTCTCGGGATCGATCTCATGGAAGAGCTGGAAAAGCTATGTAAGTCTGTAGCCCAGGAATTTCCTAAGTCGGTCTTCTTTGCCGGGAAACTGGTTTTTCAGAAGGAAAACTTCCTGGCTCGCCTGCTTCACAACCATACACCGCATACGCTGCAACAGAGGCTACAATTCGAGGGACTAGAAATGATGGTTCTGCCGATCCGTGTTTTCATATCGTCGCGAATCAGCCACGGCGACGTAAAGGCACCGGTCTCTCGATTGTGAACATTAGCTTAAATCCTGTTTGGTTTGGAGTTATATTTCTTCCATGGCGCAGCTCGGCCGGCGGCGTAGGCCTTTGTTGACGCAGATGCTTAAGACGGCTTTGGGCAACCCGCCTGCTGCCGAGTTCGCCAAATCACGCGCGCACGCCCTTGAGTTTGTCCTAGCCGGAGTTTTGGTTTTTCTGGCTACGATGGTTTCTTTTCTGATCCGACCGTTCACCGGATATCTGTCGATCGCTCTCGTCTATCTCCTTTTAGTAGTAGCCGCGGGGCTGACGTTGAGTCGCGGTCCAGTGCTTACCCTCGCTGCCGCGAGCGCCCTGTTGTGGAACTTTCTTTTTATTCCGCCCCATTTCACGTTTTACATTGACAAGGTTGACGACGCGATGATGTTCGCCATGTTCTTCGTCGTCGCGATGGCCATGGGTCACCTCACGAGCCGGTTGCGCCTAAGCGAGATGGCGGAACGCCAGAAGGAGAGACGAACCGCGGCGCTTTACGAACTGGCCCATCAGGCAGCCTTCGCAAGCGATCTCAATCTCGGCCTTCAGGCGGCCGTCGCGTTAATCGACTCAATTTTTGGCGTTAAAGCCGCCCTTTTCCTTCGTCGGCCCGATCACACGTTGTCAGACAAGACCCATTCGTCCAGTAGTCTGGTCCTCTCCGACGAGGAGACAAGCGTTGCCGCGCACGCTTTCGGCCGCGGCGCGCCCGCTGGTAAATTTACCGATGCTCTGCCGCAGTCCGATGCGATGCACTTGCCACTGCGGGGACGGACCGCTGTAATGGGCGTGTTGTCGGTTGCCCCGCCCGCGGGTCGATCATTCGACCTGACCGAAAGAGATTTGCTGGAAGCCTTCGCGGTCTTGATCGGATTGATCTTGGAGAAAGATCACATCGTCCAGGCGTTTAAACGCGCCGAGATTCTCGAGGCTTCGGAGCAATTGCGGCGCACCCTGCTGGAAAGCGTGTCCCATGAGCTGAAAACCCCTCTTGCGGCCGTGCAGGC
>JACPFE010000467.1 GCA_016183145.1 Deltaproteobacteria bacterium
TAGCCGCTATGGTTCAAATCGTTCAAGCCGTTTCAATCGGGAGTAGTGGTTCAGTTTCGCCAAAATTTGTAGGGGCGACCCTATGTGGTTGCCCGTTCGGAGGGCAGGCATCCTTCGACTGACTCAGGACAAGCTCCGGCCCTACATGGATGCGGCGTTGAAATCAAACTGAACCACTACCAAATCGTTCAAGACGTTTTAGGAGGAAAGGCGACGCCGCGTGACGCCATCTCTAAGGCTTAGAGTCACAAAACCGGTCGAAGTGATCGGACTGATTTCCGACACGCACGGGCTGGTGCGGCCGCAGGCGCTCGACGCCCTGCGCGGCGTCGATCTCATTGTTCATGCCGGGGACATCGGCAAAGTTGAGGTTCTCGACGCGCTAAAGCCGATCGCGCCGCTGCACGCCATCAAAGGCAACAACGATCGAGGAGTGTGGGCGAAGAAAGTGCGCGGCACCAAGACAATTTCCGTCGGCGGAACAAGGCTCTTTTTGATTCACGACGTCAATAATCTTGATTTTGATCCTTTCGAGCGCGGCATCGCCGCCGTGATCAGCGGCCATTCGCACAAACCGTCCATCGTCGAGCGCGACGGCGTGCTCTTCGTCAATCCGGGCAGCGCCGGACCACGGCGTTTCAAGTTGCCGGTGGCGGTGGGGAAGCTGCGAATTGCCGACGGTCATTTGAACATTCCATATTGACTTTCACCTGCTCACGAGATAAACAAAATCAATCCTTTTAACCTGATCCTGTGAGATCGGAAAAGGTGCTATGACTGAATCCAAAGTACAGGTTTTCTATTCCATATAACCCTTTCGGCGAGCCGGAAGGGTTTTTTTTTGCCATGGCCCAGGAAAAACAGATCCTGTTTGAGCGCGACGAACTGTTGCGAGCCGTCAACCGGATGGCGCATGAAATCGTCGAGCAGACCGCCAGCCCGTCCGAGCTGGTACTGATCGGCATTCGTTCGCGCGGTGTGCATCTGGCGCGCCGCTTGGCGCGCAAGGTGGAGGAAATCGCAAAGATAACCCCGTCTGTGGGCGTCATCGATGTCACCCCCTACCGGGACGATCGTGCGCGCGAGCTGGACTCGCGCGCCGTCGGTGCATTTGAAATCCCGGTCGAGGTGGATGAAAAAACCGTGGTGCTGATCGACGATGTCATCTTCCGGGGCCGCACCATTCGGGCGGCGATGGAAGCGGTCGCCCGGATGGGACAAGCGAAAAGGATTTTGGTTGCGGCGTTGGTGGATCGCGGCGCGCGGGAGCTGCCGATTCGGGCCGATATCGTCGGTAAGAATATCGACGCCGGGGCGGGCCGGCGGGTCAACGTCATGCTCGAAGAGTCGGACGGCGTCGACCAAATCACCGTGAGCGACTGGTAGTGGCGCGGCGCGGTTTGCGCGGAGAAAAACTATGTTCCGGCGAAACTTGCTTTCGATTGCCGATCTGACCAACGACGAGATCGAAGAGATCTTCGAATTGGCGGACGCGGCTGAAAAGCTGGGCGCCGACAAAGTAGCCGGCGGCCGCATCATGGCCACGTTGTTTTATGAGCCCAGCACGCGCACGCGGCTGTCCTTTGAATCCGCGATGCACCGCTTGGGCGGCTCGGTGATCAGTTGCTCGGACATGAAGTCGTCGTCCACGGCCAAAGGGGAAACCGTCGCCGACACGGCCAAGGTGGTATCGAGCTATGCCGATGTCCTGGTCGTGCGCCACTACTGGGACGGCGCGGTGCAGGCGATGGCCGAGCACGCCGGCGTGTCGGTCATCAACGCCGGCGACGGCAGCCACGAGCACCCGAGCCAGACCCTTTGCGATCTCTATACCTTGAAACAGGAAAAGGGCCGGCTAAAAGGGTTGACGGTGGTCATCTGCGGCGATCTCAAAAACGGTCGGACCATTCACTCGTTGGTTTACGCTCTGGCTCGCTTTGGCGCCAGCGTGGTCACTCTAGCGGCCAACGGCATGGAGCTGCCGCAATACGTTCTCGAACGGCTGGAGCGCGAATATGATTACACCTTGGCTCCGGTTGCGACCGGCGACTTGAAGGCCGTGGTTACCGAAACCGACGCGCTCTACCTGACGCCGAAGCAGCCCCATCAACTGGCGCTGTTCACCCAGCTCGATCCCGGCCTTCAGACCCGTTTGGACACCATCGTTTCGGGTCTGCGCTACGACGCTTTCTACATGACTCGGAAGCAGAAAGAACGCATGAAGGAGGGAACGGCGGGGAACAGCTACCCGACCATCGGCAGCGAGTTTCTCAGGGAACAACGGTTCAAGAACACCGTGGTCATGCACCCGCTGCCGCGGGTCGATGAGCTTTCACCTGAAGTGGACAAAGACCGCCGGGGTATTTACTTCAAGCAAGCCGCATACGGCGTGCCGGTGCGCATGGCGTTGCTCAAATTCCTCTTCGCGCAAAACGACACGAAAAGGGCTGGCGTAAAGAAACTGCCGACCTGGTTCGAAAGCCCGGAAACCCTCGGTCCCCAATGCGCCAATCCCAATTGTATTACCGTGACGGAACCGGCATCGGCCCGGAGAAAATTCGACTTTCTTGCCGGCGGGCCGGGAGGCGCCTTGATCCTTCGTTGTCTTTACTGTGATCACCGGATCAAGGTCCAACTGGTGGGGCATGTGAAATCGAAGCGTTACTGCGCCTATGACATCGCGCTCAGCGATACGATCAAAGACTGGTTCGAGAACAAAGAGCTGGCGATCTTCGATTCCATCAAGGCCGCGGAAGAGATCGGCTATGAGCCCTACAAAAGCGGTCCCCAACGCAACATCATGGACGAGACGGCGATTGAAAACGCTGTGCGTGATATCGCTCGGCAGATATTGCGCGACTGCGATGATCCAGATCGCTTGCTCGTCCTCGGCATTCGCAGCAAGGGTTCTTATTTGGCGCAGCGCATCGCAGCGGAATTAGCCGCCGCGCAGAAGCGCAAGATCGAAATCGGCGAGATCGAAATCTATGGCTCCGGGGACGAAATCCGGCGGCTTTTCCGCGCCGAACCGGAAGCCGGTCCGTTGAATCTCAAGGACCGCGAAATCGTTTTGGTCGATGACGTCATTTACACCGGGCGGACGGTGAAAAACGCGCTGGATATTATTTTCAGATCGGCGCGGCCCAAATCGGTGCGCCTGGCGGTCTTGATCGACCGCGGCCACCGCGAGGTGCCGGTCAAGCCCAACTATGTCGGCAAACATATTCCCAGCTCGGAGCGGGAGCGGGTGCGCGTGAAGCTGCGCGAAGCGGAGCATGACGAAAAAGATAAAGTGGTCATTTACTCGATCATCAGCCCGGTGGAACAACAGGTGGGAGGGCTCGGATGACTGAGCCTAAGGCCATATTGGCGCTCGCCGACGGCCGATACTACGAGGGCATCGCTTTTGGAGCGGCGGGCGAAGCGGTCGGTGAAGTTGTCTTCAATACCAGCATGACCGGCTATCAGGAGATTCTCACCGATCCGTCCTACGAAGGACAGTTGGTGGCGATGACCTATCCGGAGATTGGCAATGTCGGCGTCAATCCGGAAGACGTGGAATCCAGACGCCCCTTCATGAAGGGCTTCATCGTCAAGAATAATACCTCCCGGCCGAGCAACTGGCGCGCGGCCGAGCCGCTGCACGAGTACCTGAAACGGTATGGCATCGTCGGCATCCAGGGGATCGATACCCGTTCGTTGGTGCGCCATCTGCGCGACCATGGGTCGCAGGAGGGGATCATTTCGACGCTGAGCGACCACCCGGACGATCTCATCGCCAAAGCGAAAGCGTCGCCGGGGTTGGTCGGTGTCGACTTGGTGCGCAACGTCACCTGCGCGGCGCCTTACGACTGGGACGAGGGAAGGTGGGAGTTGGGTGAAGGCTACAAGCGCCGCGCCGCGCAAACGGAAGACACAAAGAAGCGCAGGAGCAAAAGAGGATCGTTCGGTGCTCCGGTGTTTTCCGTCGTCGCCTACGACTACGGCATCAAGTACAACATTCTGCGCAACCTCGCCGAGTCGGGCTGCCGCGTGCGCGTGGTCCCGGCGATGACGCCAGCGGAAGATGTTCTGGCGCTCAATCCCGACGGCGTTTTTCTCTCCAACGGGCCGGGCGATCCCGACGCCGTTCCCTACGCCAAAGAGAACGTGGAGAAATTGATCGGCAAGAAACCGATCTTCGGCATTTGTCTCGGCCACCAGATCATGGGGCTTGCGCTCGGCGGCAAGACCTACAAGCTCAAGTTCGGCCACCATGGCGGCAACCAGCCAGTGATGGATCTGACGACCCGCAAAGTCGAGATCACGGCGCAGAACCATGGCTTCGCCGTTGACGCCGATTCGCTGCAAGGCGCCGCCGAACTGACGCACGTCAATCTCAACGACAACACCGTGGAAGGGCTGGCCCACCGCGAGCTGCCGATTTTTTCGGTCCAGTATCACCCCGAATCCTCGCCGGGGCCGCACGACGCCAATTATCTGTTCAAGAGATTTACCGATTTGATGGCGAAGCATCGAAGCCGATAAGCGTCCATGCCCAAGCGCACCGACATAAAATCGATCCTGCTCATCGGTTCCGGTCCGATCGTCATCGGCCAGGCCTGTGAGTTTGACTACTCCGGCACCCAGGCGCTCAAGGCGCTCAAAGAAGAAGGGTATCGGGTGATTCTGGTCAATTCCAACCCGGCCACGATCATGACCGACCCTGAATTTGCCGATCGAACTTATATCGAGCCCATCACCACCGACATCGTCGAAAAAATTATCGCCAAGGAGCGGCCCGACGTTCTACTCCCGACCCTCGGCGGGCAAACGGCGCTGAACCTCGCCATCGATTTGGCCGAGCGGGGCATCCTCGAGCGCTACGGCGTCGAGATGATCGGTGCCAAACTGGAATCGATCAAGATGGCCGAGGACCGGGATCTATTCAAGGAAGCGATGCGCAAAGCCGGCCTGGATCTGCCGCGCAGCGGCTACGCGCACAACATGCGCGAGGCGATGAAAATTCAAAAACGGCTGAACTTCCCGGTCATCATCCGCGCCTCGCGCACGCTGGGCGGCAGCGGCGGTAACTTCGCCTACGGCGCCGAGGATTTCAAAGCAGTCGTGCAGCATGGCTTGGACATCTCACCGGTCCACGAAGTTCTGATCGAGGAGTCGGTCCTCGGCTGGAAAGAGTTCGAGCTGGAGGTGATGCGCGACCACAAGGACAACGTCGTCATCATCTGTTCCATCGAGAACTTCGATCCCATGGGCGTTCATACCGGCGACTCCATCACGGTGGCGCCGGCGCAGACGCTGACCGATAAGGAATATCAAATCATGCGCGATGCCTCGCTCCGCGTGATCCGCGAGATCGGCGTCGATACCGGCGGCTCGAACATCCAGTTTGCGGTGAATCCGAAAAACGGCCGCATGGTGGTTATCGAGATGAACCCGCGGGTGTCGCGCAGCTCCGCCTTGGCGAGCAAGGCCACCGGCTTCCCGATCGCGAAGATCGCGGCGAAATTGGCCGTCGGCTATACTCTGGATGAGATCCGCAACGACATCACCCGGGAGACGCCGGCGTGTTTCGAGCCGACCATCGATTACGTCGTCGTCAAGGTGCCGCGCTTTACCTTCGAGAAATTTCCCCAGGCCGAGGACCTTTTGACGCCGCAGATGAAATCGGTCGGCGAGGCGATGGCGATCGGCCGGACATTCAAGGAATCGCTGCAAAAGGCGATGCGTTCCTTGGAGATCAACTCCTTTGGGTTCGAACCCAAGCTGTTGGTGTCCCCGGAGCGGCGGGAAGAAGCCTTGCGAGTGGTCGGTGAAAAGCTGCGTAATCCCAACTCCCAGCGCCTTTGGTACCTGGGGGACGCATTTCGTCTCGGCATGACGATCGACGTAATCCATCAATTAACCAGCTTCGATCCCTGGTTTCTGGAAAAAATCCGCGAGATCGTGGAAACCGAATCGGAAATTCAGACCCACCGCGGCCGATTTGGCGAGATCGACGCGAGCATGCTGCGGTCATGGAAACAGATGGGCTTTGCCGACGCGCGCATCGCGGCCCTCACCGGAGCCGGCGAAACGGAGATCCGCAGCCTGCGCAAGCAAAAAGGGATCGAAGCGGTTTTCAATTCCGTCGATACCTGCGGCGCCGAATTCGCAGCGTTCACGCCGTATCTCTACTCAACGTACGAGGGCGAGGATGAGTCGAATCCCACTCAACGCAAAAAAATCATGATCCTCGGCGGCGGTCCCAACCGCATCGGCCAAGGGATCGAGTTCGACTATTGCTGCGTGCACGCCGCTTTTGCTCTGAAGGAAGAGGGCTACGAGACCATCATGGTCAACTGCAACCCGGAGACCGTGAGCACCGACTACGATACCTCGGACAAGCTTTACTTCGAGCCGCTGACGATGGAAGAGGTGATGAACATCGTCGATCGGGAAAAACCCGACGGCGTCATCGTCCAGTTCGGCGGGCAAACCCCGCTCAAGCTCGCGCTGCCGCTGGAGCGCGCCGGCGTCCCGATCATCGGCACTTCTCCCGATAGCATCGATCTCGCCGAAGACCGTGAAAGATTTGCCGCGCTGCTCAATCGCCTCGGCGTCAAGCAGCCTGAAAACGGCATCGCCCGGTCCTACGATGAAGCGTTTCAGATCGCCGGCAAGCTGGGATACCCGGTGCTTGTTCGCCCATCCTATGTATTGGGTGGCCGGGCCATGCAGATCGTCTATGACGACGACGCGCTGAAGAATTATATGACCCACGCAGTGGCTGCCTCGCCGGAACATCCTGTGCTCATCGATAAGTTTCTCGACGACGCCATCGAGTTAGACGTCGATGCCCTCAGCGACGGCGAGGACGTGGTCATCGGCGGCATCATGGAGCATATCGAGCGCGCTGGCGTTCATTCCGGCGACAGCGCTTGCAGCCTGCCGCCCAAATCGATTCACCCCGACATCCAAGACGAAATCCGCCAGCAAACCATCGTGCTGGCAAAAGCGCTCAACGTGCGGGGTCTCATGAACGTGCAGTTTGCGGTTCAAGAAACCAACGTGTTCGTTCTTGAAGTGAACCCGCGGGCCTCGCGCACGGTGCCGTTTGTCAGCAAGGCCATCGGTGTGCCGCTCGCGAAGATCGCCGCGCGCATCATGGTGGGCAGGATGTTTCTGTCAAAGAAGCGGTGTTTCCGTTCAACAAATTTCCCGGCGTCGATACGATTCTTGGGCCGGAAATGAAATCCACCGGCGAAGTCATGGGGATCGACGACTATTTTGGTCTCGCTTACGCCAAGGCCCAACTCAGCAGCGGCATGCGCTTGCCTAAGACGGGCCGGGCGTTTATCAGCGTCCGGGACGATGACAAGGCGGCAGCGGCCTTCATCGCGCGGAGACTCTACCGGATCGGCTTTCAGATCGTCGCCACGGTTGGCACGGCCCGCAGCTTCGAAGAGCGGGGTATTCCCACCGAGCTGGTAAATAAGGTTCAAGACGGCAGCCCCCATATCGGCGACCAGGTCAAAAACGGCGAGATCGCCATTGTGATCAACACGCCGGAGGACGCCCGCTCCCAAGCGGATTCATACGCGATCCGGCGTTATGCGCTCGATTACCAGGTGCCCTATTTTACGACGATGGCGGGCGCCGACGCCGCTGCCGATGCCATCGAATACCTGATGCAGCGCGAATTCGAGGTCAAGCCGCTGCAGGAATACGAAGCGCCGAAACTGCCGTAGCGCGGATTATGCATGCAACGATTGCCGACTGAGGCGCGGGCGTCTTTCGATGATGTTCAAGGTTCAACGCGCCCGGCGCGGTTCAAAGTTTCGAGTTCCGGGTTCAACGTTGAACCTTGAACGTGGAACTTTGAACAGAAGTAGTGGTCTCCATGGACCGCCTGCCCCACAGAAATCAACGAACCTTCACCAACACAATACCCGATAGCAAGCCGTCAACGAACGCGGGCTTGCAAACTCCGCTGCGATATTTGCAGGGCATCGGGCCGAAGCGCGCCGAACAATTGGCCGGCATCGGCCTGCTGACCGTCGAAGATCTGCTCTACCATCTGCCTTTTCGTTACGAGGACCGGCGCCGGATCAAAAAGATCGCTGCCGCGGTAGTTGGGCGGGAGGAAAGTTTCGTCGGGCGACTGGTCGCTTTGCAGAAAAGATTTAACCCGCGCCGCCGGGCGCAGATGCTCACCGGACGGCTCGCAGACGACAGCGGCGTCATGGGTCTGGTTTGGTACCGCGCGCCAGGATTTCTCGCCAACCGTCTGGCCGCCGGGCAAATCCTGCTGGTTCACGGCAAAGTCGAGGCCGGCGCGGGCGGCGAGCGGCACATCGCTCATCCGGAGTTTGAAGTCCTCGAAGCCGAGGACACCGCCGATCTCGCAAAGATCGTCCCGGTCTATCTGCGACCGGCCAGCGTGTCGCTTACGCTCATGCGCAAATGGGCGAACCAGGCGGTGGCCGGTTACGCCGGACATCTGCCGAGTTGCCTGCCCCGTAGCACGATGGAACGTTTGAAGCTGCTCGATCTGCCGTCGGCCCTACGGGATCTGCACGGGCCGGCGGCCAACGCGGACCTGGCGGCGCTGAACGATTTCTCCAGCTCCGCCCATCGCACCATCATCTTCGACGAACTGTTTTATCTGCAATTGGGTTTAGGATTGAGGAAGAATAACAATCGTGCGCGCGCCGGGATCGCGCTGCCGCGCCAGCGCACCGAGCGATTGGCGCGCATGAATCATTTACTGCCGTTTCGGCTCACCGGCGCACAAAAACGGGTGCTCGATGAAATTTTCGCGGATATGGAATCCTCCGCCGTCATGCAGCGGTTGATTCAAGGAGATGTCGGCGCCGGAAAGACGATGGTGGCGTGGTATGCTTCGCTGCGCGTCATCGATAACGGTTATCAGGCAGTCTGGATGGCGCCTACGGAGCTGCTCGCCGAGCAGCATTTTCGCAACCTCAAGCCTTACGCCGATGGGCTGAACGTGCGCGCCGCGTTGGTCACCGGCTCCTTGCCGTCGAAAGAGCGCAAGGCCGCGCTGGAGCTTGCCACCAGCGGCGCGGCCCATCTGGTCTTGGGAACCCACGCGCTGATTCAAGAGGGCGTTGAGATTCCGCGCATGGCGCTCGGCGTGATCGACGAGCAGCACCGCTTCGGTGTCGTGCAGCGCCTCGCTTTGCAGCGTCTGACCGGTAAGTCGAGCAACGCGAGTTTGGAGACGAGTGCGCCCCATATGCTGCTCATGAGCGCGACGCCGATTCCGCGCAGCCTTGCCCTAGTGCTCTACGGCGATCTGGATGTCTCTATTTTAGATGAGCTGCCGCCCGGCAGAACGCCGATCAGCACCAAGGTTTACGGAGAAAAAGCTCGCCGGGAGGTTTACGCTCTGGTGCTCGAACAACTGCGCCGGGGACATCAGGCGTTCATCGTCTACCCGCTGGTGGAAGCGTCGGAGCAGTTGCAGCTTGTGCGCGACGCGACCCAGATGGCCGAGAAGATGCGCGCCGGCGCGTTTAAAGAGTTCGGCGTCGGCTTGGTGCACGGCAGGATGGCCGCAGCGGAGCGCGACGAAGTCATGCGCGACTTTCGCGACGGCGAGCTCGGCGTCCTGGTCTCGACCACGGTCATCGAGGTCGGTATCGACATTCCCAACGCCACCGTGATGGTGATCGAGCATGCCGAGCGCTTCGGCCTCTCCCAGCTCCACCAACTGCGCGGGCGGGTCGGTCGCGGCGCCGCCGCCGGCCATTGCCTGCTCATCAATCGCGCGCCGGGCAATCCGCTCGCCGCTCAACGATTGCGGGTGATGGAAAAGCAACATGATGGTTTCAAGATCGCCGAGGCCGACCTGGCCCAGCGCGGGCCGGGCGAATTTTTAGGCACGCGCCAATCCGGCCTCGGCGATTTTCGTCTAGCGAATCTGGCGCGGGACGCGCGGCTCTTGCTGGAAGCGCGCCGGGAGGCGCAAGTGTGGCTGCAAAATGATCCCAATCTCGAGAGCTCCGAATCTATTCAAATGAAGGAAATTCTGATGCAGCGTTGGGCTCAGCGGCTGCAGTTGGGGACGGTGGGGTAGCAACAACAGCGATTTTGGATTTCAGATTATTAAGTCCAGTGAGAATGTCATCGCCAACGACAACAATTTTTCCGGCATGGGCCTTAACGCGGCCGACATGCTCGATCTGTCATTCCTGGAGAGACTCGAAGAGGAAAGAAAGACCAAAGCGCGATAAAAAGTCTCTTCACGCAGTCCGTACTTTCACCGCCCTTGGCAATAGCGGGCCGCTAAAAGAGCCTCGTCTGCTTCGTCAGGTAGTTCAATATACGGCAGACTCAAGCAATTTCTTCAAGTCATCTCGCCAGTCACGATCCGTGTATTCTCCCTCGTCCAGGACTTGGACGCGGAACGTCTGGTCCTCAAATTCTGCCGCGAGTTTCTGCCATGGCACATTATACCCAACTTTTTGGCAGTAGTTGGCTATCTTCCGTTTATAGTTCGTATCTTCGTTTCCTTTGAGATGCTTGTCCTTGCTTTCGACGGAGACCACAGGAACAACCGATAACTACGCGTCGGCCAGTGAACCCCACTGGCGACCGCTTTCACCTAACGTGACCGCGTTAAGGCGCCGCCTGCTTGCGGGCGGTCGCCTCAAAGGCGCGGTTAAGCGGAAAAATGTCAATTCAAACCCTAGCCCGGTGCTGCACTATTTCTTTTTTCCGGGGGCGTCCTCCGGATTAAGGAAATTGATCCCCCAAGGCCCCGTCCCATGAAGTTGGAGAATCGCTTCCCCTTTTTCAGTGTAGGCGTACATCGGCATCCCAGGGGGAATCATGACGGCGTCGCCCGACTTATACGCCTTGGCCTTCGCGGCGTCGAATTTGTCTCCGGTCGCGAAGTAGAAAGTCCCCGAGATGACGGTTACGCGCTCAAACACCGGATGCGTGTGGACACCGATCTTCAAGTTCGGAGGAAGCTTGAGGCGGAAGGTAAACGGCGCGGCCGCCTTCAGATCGCCTTCAATGACAGCAATTTTCGCGCCAGGTCCCACCGAAGGAGCGTCAGCCCACTTGAGCTGGGATGACACGACCGAAATTAAACCCGGCCCCTCAGCAGCGGAACCCGCCCACGCGGTTAGCACTGTAAGCGATCCCGCCGCCAACGTTATCCAAACTAGTACACCTTTAAACGCGTTCATCTTTGCCTCCTTCCCTTCGCATTGAAGAGAGCTTTGTTCGGGGCCACTGAAACATTGGTCAGTTTGGGCACCGGCCCCAACGCGGTGCCGGCCTAATATATGGTTGCTTCGTTTGGACTGAGGTGCCGGATACGGATTGCTTGGCGGACACGATCGAGCAGCTTCGGCTTCTGCGGCGGCGAGGAGTTGAGCACGGTAATACATGCCGGGTGGACCCCGGTAAACAGGAGTTTGGGGGTTGTGACCAGCCATAGGTGGTATCCTTGTGCTGGAATTGGAAACCTGCGCGACTCATACTCCGGAATGGCACCGGGCGTCAAACGCTCAGCGTACTCAGGGCCTCACCCTTCCTGCTTTGCGTACTCACAGCGTGGGCAGACGGGAGAGGGGGCTCCGACCAAGATCGGCCAGCCGCACTCGTTGCAGTTGATGACAGGCTCGCCCAGCATCCCCCGGACCATCGTGCCGCAGCGCCGGCCGCCGCAGGGACCGGTGCCGACGCCGGTGCGTTTGCTGACTTGCTCAAAGGTTTTCGCGCCGCCTTGAATCGCCTTGCGCACGGTGCCCTTGCGGATCTTGTTGCACAGGCAAGCGGGCTTTAGATTCTCGATGACCGCTTGTTCTTTAGCTTTCCGCTCCAACTCGTCGATCGCGCACCTCTGGAAAAGAAGTTTTCTTTCACGGGCAGTTTAGCACAGCTCCGAGGAGCCGCAACCAAAGAAGCAAAGCCAATTTTCACCACGAAGGTCACGAAGAGCACGAAGGAAGGATGTTTCCCGCAAAGACGCAAAGGCGCAAAGGTGACGGGGGGCCGTCATCCCGAGCGAATGCGAGGGAGTTAACAAAGATTTCTCCCTTCGGTCGAAATGACAAGCAGTCTTTCTTGGCGCTTTGCGGGAGTAAATCCCCGTCTTAAGGGTTACGGGGGATGGAAACATTTGCGCGACTTGAGGAAGCTTTCAAGAGAATCGAAGAAGCAAATTACTTCACGCCGATGATCAGGGAGGAGGTGAGGGGAGGCGGGAGGTCGATTTGCCGGACGCGGCTTAGGCCGGCGTTCTCCAACCAAGATTTCACTTCATTGAAACTGTAACACCGGCCGGACGCCGTGGTCAGGAGCATGGGCAGGCTGAAGATCGCGCCCACCGCCGGATTGGCCCGCGTCTTATCGAGGATATGGTCTTTGATGATGATTCGCCCGTCTGATTTGAGATTGGCGGCGAGCTTCAGCATGAGTTTTTGGTTTTCGTCGTCGCCTTCGCCGTGGATGATATTCGAGAGGAAAATGGCGTCGTAGCGGCCGGGGATCGGATCGTTGCGATAGTCGCCGCTCAAGAGCTTGATGCGCGACTCCAATTGCGCCTCGCGCACGTACCTCTCGGTGATCTTCAGCGTGCCGGGAAGATCGAAGATGGTCGCGCGCAACTTTGGATATCTCCGGCAGAGATGAATGGGGTAGGTGGCGGGGCCGGAGCCGATGTCGAGAAGGTCGGTGACGTTTTCCCAATCCATGGCGTTCGCGAGCACCTCGGCGTCGCCGCGGGCTTTGACGAGGGAATCCATCGCCTGGATGAAAGTCTCGGTCTCCGCGGGAGTCTCTTGGTACATGTCGGCGGGGCGAGCCGGTTTGCCGCTGCGCACCGCGTCAGCCAAGCCTTCCCAACAGTTCCAGAGCGACGCGTCGAAGCGAATCATGCCGCAGAGCGACTTTGGTGAGTGGGCGACCAGATAAGTCTTGGCGGCGGTGGACAAGGAGAACTGCTCGCCCTTCTTTTCTAACAGCGACAACGCGGTCAAGCTGTTGAGCAGCAATTCGGTCGCACGCAGGTCTGTTCCCATTGCGGCGGCCACTTGCGCGGCGTCGAGAGATTGATCGGCCAGGCAATCGAACAGGCTTAACTCCACTGCTGCCTGAATTATTCGCGCTTCGACATGGCCACTCGCCAAGCGCGCCAGATCGGAGAACTCCATTGTACCCATTCCAGGCTTCAATCACTACGCTTCACCACCAACTATGAAAACCCTCACCCCTTCCCTCTCCCTCTGGGAGAGGGCGAGGGTGAGGGAATCTTCCTGAATCGATGGTCCATCTTCGGAGGAATCCAAAATTGCTAGGGCTTTTCTATGATTCTGTAGCTCCGGCTCTTGGGTTTGAGCGGCGCGACGATGCCATTTTTGACCAGGGCGCGTATCTCGCGGTA
>JACPFE010000468.1 GCA_016183145.1 Deltaproteobacteria bacterium
AAAGTCTGATGCCGGATACTCTTCTGACGACAGCGTTCGGCAAACCCCTCCAGGATCACCTTGCCCCGTTCCTCCAGCACCTCGCGCATCTTGGTGGAGAAATCCAAATAGGGTTCAAAGCCAAGCGAGCCGGAAATGTCGTGGAAAAAGGTCCCCTCAAGGGAGATCGTATCGATGATATGTTGTCCGATGAGCATACCGTTGAATTTCTCGGTCATCCACATGGCATACTCAAGCGCCGCACCGGAATGCTCCGAGCCGTCGAGAGGAATCAAAATATTTTTGATCATGTCCCCCTCCGTTCTTCTGGCAGCCTCGGGTAATCCGCGACGGCCGCGATCCCGCAGTGGCAACCCACGGCTGACTGCTTTGCCAAAACCGTGGCTACCATAACAACCTGCGGTGAATTTGCAAGCAAAGTGGAGCCCCACGGGTAAGCCCGTGGCCCCTTCTGGCGCGCCCGCGGGGCGCAATCCTGAGCAAGAGCTCCCCGCAAGGCCGGGGCTCGAGTCGAAGGGTCATCACCTTGGGTTTACAAAGGGATTTCGATCCGACATAATAACGCCACTCCGACGAGGTCAAGCATGGCAAGATCGAAGCAAAATAACGAAGCGCGCCTGCAAGAATTGATCGGCGCAGCCAAACAGAAAAACATCGAAGTGCGCACGGAAAAACTGCTCCGCGAGGTAGGCTATCGCGCGCGCAGCGGCCGGTGTCGGATCATGGGGCAAGATGTAATTTTGTTGGATCGCGATGCGCCGGTCGGTGACCAGATCGACTTTCTCGCCTCAGCGCTCGCCGACGAAAATTCCGATCGCGCTTAGCTCGGATCGGCGGCCACGCCGTCGCCATGGCGTTTCCCGGCGATCGACATGATGAAGCGCTCGTCAATGGACCCGGATCTTCTTCGCCGCTTCGATGCCGAGAGAGAACTCGTCCTGCCCGACTTTAAGGCTTATCATCCCAAGCGACGGCGCCACGTCGAGAACTTGAACCTTAGTCCCAGGAACTAAATGGTGCTCCTGGAGGAAACCCAGCAGCCGGGCATCCCGTTCGCCTCCTTCCGTAATGTGGTCGAGCTCGACCTCTGTTCCCGCAACGACACTATTCAGGGGACTCCCCACCTTCTTCTGCGCTCGCTTCGAGTCCTTCTCGGGAATCGGATTGCCGTGCGGGCAAGTCGTGGGATAATTTAGTAATTTCGCCAGCCGGTCTTCCACTTCCTGGGACACCGCGTGCTCGAGACGGTGGGCTTCCTGGTGCGCTTTGACCCAATCCAAGCCCAGTAAATCCGTCAGAAAACGCTCAAGGAGAAAATGGCGGCGAAGGATCCTTTCGGCCACCTGCCTGCCCTCGGCGGTCAGATGAATTTCTTTTCGCCGCAGAACCTTTAAGTAACCCTCTCGCTCCAGTCTACGCAGCGTACTCACCATAGTCGACGGCGTAACGCCCACCTCCTCGGCCACCCGAGCGGCGATCACCGGTTGGATCTCTTCTTCGAGGGCATAAATGGTCCGAAGGTAGTCCTCAGTTGCGGAGGTAATTCCTGCGTGCGCCATAGGCTTGACAAAGTAATTTTATTTGTTTATAAGAACTTTATAAGTTAGATGATACAAACTTTCTTGTCGAAACACAATTACCAACCAACTCTTCTTCGCCATATAGACTTGGCGGTAGAAAAGTTCAAGCCGTGAGGAGGACAAATTTATGATACTTGACCGCAAAAAAATAGTTCGCCGACTTTCCCTAATTAATCTTCTTGCTCTGTTATTGGTCATCAGCGCCACAGAGCGTGTATCGGCCCAGGGGAAGCTGGTCGTGGCCATCCAGCCCTCCGTTTCCAGCGACGAAATGCTGAAGAAAGCCCAACCTCTAGAAAAATTCCTCCGGGACGGCTTGGGTGGAAAGACCGATGTCCAAGTGTATGTCCCCAGCAGCTTTGCCGCGGTCGTGGAGTCTTTGCGTTTTGGCCATGCTCAGGTCGCCTTCATGTCGGCCTGGCCGGCGCAGTTGGCTGTGCGACTCGGCGGCGCCGAAGTTCCGTTGGCTGAGGTCCGTCAGGTCGTCATCGGTAAAGAGAAAAAGGAAGCTCCTTATTATTTCTCCTACTGGGTAGTGCTGCCAAATTCACCTTACCAGAATCTTCAATCTTTGAAAGGAAAGGCCGTTTGTTTCCCCAGCCCGATCTCTACCTCCGGATATGTCGCGCCGATGGGCCGGCTTGCGGAATTGAATCTCATTCAAACCATGCAAGGAAAGGAAGCCGACCCCAAGACTTTTTTCAAGGAGGTCTTGTTTGGGGGCGGGTACGGGCAGTGCTGGCAGGCATTGAAGCAGGGCCAGGTCGACGCAACAGTAACGGCCGGGGATATTCCGGAGAAGCTCTATAACGAAGTGATCTCCTCCACTCGCACCATCGAGCAGCAAGGGCCGATTCCATCCCACGCGGTGGTTGTCAGCAAAGAGCTCAAAGACCCGCTGCGCTCCAGAACAATTCAAACGATCACAAAGCTTGGAGAGCCCCAGCACCGCGATCTGATGCGCTCTTTCATCTCGAGCATTTTCGTTGGATTCAAGCCGACAACCGCGGACGAGCATCTGGGTTCTCTAAACAACTACCTGAAGCTCGTCGGACTAAAGTATACGGAACGCCTTTGACACTCAACGGCAACCAGCCAGTCGCAGTGCAAGCGGACCAAGTCTGGTTTTCGTACCGCAACCACGACTGGGTCCTGAAAAATATTTCGCTGTCGATCCCGCCGGGGAAACATACCGTCATCATGGGTCCCTCAGGGTCGGGCAAGACCACTCTGCTACGCGTTCTTGCCGGGATCATGAAGCCCGGCAAGGGCCATGTCGCGGTCTTCGGCCAGAGCACGTACGAACTCGAACCACGGGAGCTGAGTTCGCTCGTCGGCTACATCCCGCAGCAACTCGGTCTGGTGAGAAACCTCACAGCGCTCGAAAATGTCTTGATGGGATCGCTCGGCAGGTTGTTCGACGTCAAGACTCTCTTGGGCCTATTTCCCCGCGCCGAGTCGGAAAGAGCGCGAGAGGCGCTCGACATGATGGGGATCGCGCATAAGGCCGCCGAGCCGGTTTTTTGTCTGAGCGGCGGCGAGCGCCAGCGGGTCGCGATCGCGCGCACGCTGCTCCAGCATCCCCGGGTCGTGCTCGCCGACGAATTCGCGTCGGACCTCGATCTCGCCCTGGCGTCTGAAATTCTTGCGCGAATTAGGCGCGCCGCCGAACAAGAAAACATTACCTTCATTATGAACATGCACCGGATCGGCCTGGCGCGGCAGTTCGGCGACGAAGTTCTGGCACTTAGAGACGGCGAAATCGTACCGGGTTTCATCGGCAATGAAATTCTCGAGACGGCGCAAGCCGAGGCCGGACAGTGAGATCGAAGCTCGTTGTGCCCGTCACCAGCGCCTTTTTCCTGTTCGCGGTGCTTGCACACCTGGGCTTTTTCGATTGGCAGCGGCTGGCGCGCGGATTTCGCAACTTGGGGATCCTCGGCTCGGAAATGATCCCGCCGGACATGGGAATTCTTCCGACCGCCGGCGCCGCCTTGTGGGAAACCGTCGAGATGTCGTTCGCGGGAACGCTCCTGGGTTTTTTGGCGGCGTTGCCGCTGAGCATTTTCGGCACCCGGCGCTTGTTTTCGTCGTGGGTCGCTCACATCGCCCGTTTCGTCGCTGCGGGTATTCGCACGATCCCCGTCTTGCTCTGGGCGATCGTTTTCGTCATCCTCTTCGGTCTCGGCCCCC
>JACPFE010000469.1 GCA_016183145.1 Deltaproteobacteria bacterium
GCGCTGAAGGGCTAGCCGCAGGTCGGCCTCTCCTCCGCAACCCGTCACATAACGGTAGGGGACGCCCAGGAGGTCAAGGGCCATACGGAGCGCCAGATCTTTGTTGCTCTCGCGGGTAAAGCCCCCGATTACGATGGGTTTTAAGGGCTTCAAAATATCCGCAGCAGCTTTCACCCCGGTATCAGCTTTAATGTAGACGACGGAGGTCTCCCCTACTCCAGCGATCATCGGCATGTTGTTCAGGTCAAAGCGGACGCCAGAGCTGCCCAGAATCTGCGGCAGGTATCCTCCCGAGAAGACGCCGACGGTTAGCCCATCGGGCTTGGCGATCTCATAAACGTAGTTGACTCCAATGTTGCCGCCGCCGCCAGGCATGTTCTGAACCACAACCGTCGGGTTGCCGGCAATATGCTTAGGCAGATACCTGGCGACGAGCCTGGCAACGACATCCGTGGCCCCTCCGGCAGGGAAGTTCACAAGGAGCCGAAGGGACTTCCCTTTATAGAACGGCTCCTGCGCAAGCACGGATTGTAGAGGCATGCACAAGCTGAGGCCAATGACCATGCCTAAAAAAAGGTAGCAGCTTTTACTAGCCATTTTACTTTCTCCTCTTTAAGGAATAACGCCACGTCTGCGGCCAGGACAAGCCGCAAACCAGTCCGCCTCTGTCTGGCAATCAACCCGCCTTCTCTTTGAGCAATCGTATAAGCTCTTCGAAGGAGGATTTGGAAATCACTCGGTCAAATTGCGAGCGGTAGTTGTTAACGATGCTGATGTTTTCGACCACCGCATCGTAAACTTTCCATTTCCCGCTATTGCGCCGCAGCCGATAGACGACCGAGACTTCCTCTCCTTTCGGGTTCACGAGGGTCGACTCCACTTGCGCGTAATCGTTCTCGACAGTTTCGCGCCCGTAAACAACCTTTTCGCCGGCGTAGAGATCGACTCGGTCCGAATAGATTTTTTCGAGAAAATCCCGGAACAGTTTAACGAACTCCTTCTGCTCCTGGGGGCTTCGGCGCCGCCAGTGCGGCCCCAGCGACCGCCGCGCAATCTCCTCGTAATCGAAGAGCGGATTGACGATCTCCTTTAAACGATCCACACGCTCCTTTTTCTTTTCTTTCGATTGCAGTTGCGGGTCTTTAAGAACCTGGATCGCGCGATCTGCAGAGGCCTTGACCACTTCGAGCGGTTCGCCAGCGTGAAGCGTGGACGCGATGCCGAACTCTGCCAGGGCTAATAGAGCGATCCAACGGATCGTGCGCGCGCTAGTCATCATTGCCTCCTTTAACGCTAATACTCATCATTACGGTCGCGCCAAGACAATAAGCAACCAAACAACTGCCGCATTTACAATGGCTCCCAACACCGCAGCCGAGGCGAGGTCTTTGGCCCTGCCCGACAGCTCATGGTGTTCCCTGCCGATTCGATCGACGACGGTCTCGACGGCGGAATTGACCAGCTCGATGACGATCACCAAAAGATAACTGCCGATGAGCAAGGCGCGTTCCACGCCGCTCCGGCCCGCATACCAGCCGACTGGCGCCACCACGGCCAGCACATAGACCTCATAGCGCAAAGCGGCTTGTTCGCGCCAGCCCGCGCCGAGACCGCGCAACGAATTGCGCGTCGCGTTAATCAGTCGCCGAATCGGTCCTGGGTCGCCTATTGGCATGGGTAATTTTGTTTTGAGACTCGCGGCTGCGCGACGCGCGGAATGGTCGGTCAGAGCATCCGCTCATCAACGACCGCGAAGGGAGTTCCCACCGCATGCTTGTTTTCTTTTTGCAACTGTGATTGACGTAGTTACAACAACGCGTCGATCACCGCAAGCAAAAAAGGAGCAAAAACATGGACGATGTGAAAAGCCAGATGGAAAGCGTGACCCGGTCCTATTTGGAATTGGATCGCAAGATTTCGGATAACGGCGGCGCGCAAAACTTATTCGGAATGAGCCGCAAAATCCGCCAATCCCTCGAAGCGATCACCCTGGGAGAATTGGACAACCTGCTCAGCGAGATCCATCGCGCCAAGGAGGGGTTGACGCGACTTCAGGAAGACGTGGTTGAGTTGCGGGTCTTGAAAGAAGTTCTCACTTCGAGCCCGCTCCAGCCATTGAACGGCGGTGCGCGGACCTGAACCAGAACCGCCGCGCCGAGCGCTTTAAAGAACGTCCGAGCCGGTCTAAACCCGGCGCTAGGTAGCTAAGCCTTTTCGCTGCAGCCGGCTGCGCACCGCGCCGAGCGCTCCGATCTCGGTCACAAGACCATCCTCAAACGCCACGACTTGATTCGAGTAAGGGGAAACTTTCGCTCCCGCCGAGATAATCCCGGCCAGGTTCAGCGGATCCGAGGCGGCCAGCACCACCGGTTCCGACGATTGCTGCGTGCGCCTCTGCGCGCGCAAACGCTCGACCGCCTCGGGCAAGGCGAACTGCTCGCCGACAAAGCCGCTGACGAAGCGCCCGCCGCGGATTTCGCCGCGAGCTTCGAGCCGCCGGTAAACTTGCTGCAGCGCGCGCCACGACGGCATTGAACTCTCGCGCGCCAAAAGCTCGCGCGTGACGATGCCATAGCGCCTGAGCAGTTGGCGCGCCTGATGCTCGCAAATTTTTTCATGCCCGATATCTTCAGTCCGGGCGCCCGCTCGCCAAAGAGACCAGCGTCCCACCGGCATCAAGCGCTGGCGCGCCTGCCCGCCGCTAATGACTCGCAAGCGCGCTCTTCCGCCCTGGCGCTTTACCTCCGGCGTCAGCAAAACCCGCAATCCAGCCACACCATCGCCCGTGGCCACTCCCCGAGCCACCAATTCCCACAGGGCTTCTTCCGCTTTGACTTTCAACAAACCCGTGCCGGCGGCGATATCGCCGAGAAACGACGCGCCATGCCGTCGCAGGAATTGGGCGACCTCGCGGGCCATCGGCGTGAGAACTGAAAGCTCCTCCAAGGGGGTGAGGGGTCCGCTGAAAAACAATTCGCGCTCGTCGCGCAACAAAAAGGCGATGGGCGCGCTGCGCGTCGGCCCGCGCAGACGGCGCCGCTTTTGCGTTTCCTCTCCTTCGTCATCGATGATCGGAATCTCCGAGCGCAAACGTCCCCAGGCGACGACGCCGGCCAAGCATAGGTTTTCTAAGTCGGCGGGGTCATAGTCGCGCACGCGCGCCGGCAATACATGCTGCTCCCAAGCGGGCGCAGGCAGCTCTAGCCCCTGGAGCTGCTCAATGACCTGCAGCACTCCGTTGCGGCCGCGAAGCTGGGTTTCGGGGGTGGCGTGCTGCCAGGCGAGGAGAAAATTCATAAACTCCGAGGCGGATACCGGCTCGATCTCCTTGCGCATGCGCCCGAGCGTGAGACGATGGATGCGCGCGAGCAGCCCGCGCTCGCACCACTCGAGCTCACCGGACTTGCCAGTAAAGTTCCCGCGCATGATCGCGCCCGCCGCTTCCAAGGCGAGCAAGGCCGCATCGGTTTTGAGTATTGGCAATCCGAGCATCTCGCTTAGCTCGGCGGCAGTCGTCGGCCCCGAGACGTCAAGCCATCCCTGAATCGTCCGGCGCCCTGCTTCCTCTTCAGAGATGATTGCTGCAGTGAGATTCGCCGACAGACGCAGCACCGGCGTCGCGGTCGCCTGGGGCAAGAGAGCGCGCGCAAATGACCACCGTTCCGCCGCTACGTAAGCCCGACGGCTTTGCCGGTTTTCCTCTGCGGGCCAGTCGGCGACTGTCGCTCGTCCGCTCCGCAGCAAACTTTCGGCAAAGGGCAGCCACTCGGTAGCCCGCGCCAGGGGCAGAATTGCAACCCCCAACAAAAAGTCATGAAGCTCATCGGCATTGCGCACGTCGGGCCAGGCCTGGCGGCGGACCTCGGCGATGGCCTCTGCATCCAGTTGGCCGAATTCGCGGTCCAGCCATGGATCGACTCGTCTTAGGGAAACTGCCCGCGCTCTGCGCTCCTCCAGCGGCGCGTCGTCCAGAAAGGCATAGGGGTTGGCGTTGAGAATCTCGTGCGCCATCGGCGAGGGCGCCGGCGTATCGACGCAGATGGTTTCGATCTCGCCGCGGGCGATGCGCGCGACGATCGCTTTTAATCCCTCGCTATCCATCGCCTCATGGAGACAATTGAGCATGGTTTCGCTGACCAGCGGATGGTCGGGAATCTCCACCGGCCCGGAACGGTTGTCCTGGCACATCACCTGTTCGGGGAACACCGCCGCCAAGAGATCCTCGGCGCGCATGCGCTGGATCGCTACCGGCACCTTTTTGCCGCCGTTGTGGCGCAAGAGCGCGAGCGCCCGGGTGGCGTTCCAGCGCCACCGGTTGGTGAACATCGGCGAGGCCAGGCTCGCCTGGGTCAGCGCGTCGTCGACCGCCGGCTCCGGCAGCATTAAGAAGACATCGCTTAGCGTAAACGAATGGCGCTCCACCAGCGAAATGCAGATGCCGTCGTCGGTGGCCGCGGCCTGAAGCTCCCGGTCAAAGCTCACGCAGAAACGTTTTCTCAGCGCCATGCCCCAGGCGCGGTTGATCCGCGCGCCCCAGGGTGAATGAATGATCAACTGCATGCCGCCGGCTTCGTCGAAAAAGCGCTCGGCGACGATGCGCTCTTGTATCGGCACCGTTCCCAAGACGGCGCAGGTTTCCTTGACGTAATTGACGATCTGCTCTGCCGCCGCCTCGGCGATTCCCGCCTCGGCGACAAGCCACTGCTGTGCCGCTATTGGATCTTCCCTCCGCTCCGCCACATCCTCCCGTAACCGCGCCACCGCGTGGGACAGCTCCACCGTTCTTCCCGGCGCTTCGCCGATCCAAAAAGGGATCGTCGGCGGCAGTCCCTGGGCGTCCTCGACCCAGACTTTCCCCGAGCCGACGCGCCGGATACGCCAGGAGCGGTTGCCGAGCAAAAAGATATCGCCGGCCAGACTCTCGATGGCGAAGTCTTCGTTGACGGTGCCGACGAAGGACTCCTCAGGAAATTCGACCACGCTGTAGTCCGCGGTGTCGGGAATCGCGCCGCCGTTGGTAATCGCCGTTAGACGCGCGCCGCGGCGCGGTCGCAAGAGCCCATGCACGCGGTCGCGATGGATATGCGCACTCCTCCGGCCGCGGCGCGACGAAATGCCTTCGGAAAGCATCTCCAGGACTCGATCGAACTCGCTGCGGGACAGAGCGCGGTAAGGATAAGCCCGCCGCATCAGACGAAAAAGCGCTTCCTCGCTGATTCCCCCAGATTCCGCCTCATCTCTATTCCGCGACGAGGCGGCGCTCGCCACGGTCGCAACCATTTGCTGGGCGAGAATGTCGAGCGGCTTTTCCGTGAGCATCAATCGGTCGAGCTCTCCGGCGCGTACCGCGCGTATGGCCGCGACGCATTCCATCAAGTCATCGCGCGTCAATGGATAAAAGATCCCTTTGGGCGTAGCCCCGAGCCAGTGGCCGGAGCGTCCCACCCGTTGAAGCAAAACGCCCAGGGAGCGCGCCGAGCCGATCTGGCACACCGCGTCGACGTGGCCAATGTCGATGCCCAATTCCAACGACGCCGTGGCAACAACCACCGGCAGCGCGCCGGACTTGAGTTTCTCTTCGACCGCGAGCCGGGTTTTGCGCGACAAACTGCCGTGATGGGCGCCGACTTTGCCCTCGCCGAGCCGCTCGCTTAACTGGTGCGCGACCCGTTCGACCAGACGGCGGGTGTTGACGAACACCAGCGTCGTCCGATGCGCCTTTACCTGGGTCACGATCTTGTCAAAGACCTCGACCCAGATTTCGTGGCGCACGATAGGGCCAAGCTCTTGGTCGGGAAGCTCCACCAAAAGCTCCAGATCGCGCTTGTGGCCGGTGTCGACGATGGCGCAGTCGGGCTTGCCGTCGGCCGTGACCCGGTCGCTCCCGACCAACAGATGCGCCACCTCCTCGATGGGCTTCTGCGTCGCGCTGAGACCGATGCGCTGCA
>JACPFE010000434.1 GCA_016183145.1 Deltaproteobacteria bacterium
AGATACAAGCGGACCTGAACTCCAGCTTTTTGTTCTAGGATACAATGCCGACGAGCATTCGCCAAACCCGGCTATGCTACTGTAGTGCGTCCAACGCTTCTCTACATTAGCAGCATGCTGTTACGTGTCACCCTGAACGAAGTGAAGGGTCTCATGTATTTGAAAAAGCGAGATTCTTCGCTTCGCTCAGAATGACAATCAAAGTAAAGAGATTTCTGACGCATTGCACTACCGTCTTGCCGTGCCGGCGTCTTGATGGGATACTGACGTTTATCGGAAATTGCATCCGCTCGTGTCCAATGATGAAATGAAGACGGCATCGCTTTCATCAAGCGGGGCGAAAAATCTTGCAGCTGATTTAGGAAACGCATGTCCAACGACCCCATCGCCCGATTCAAGGATTTGCTGGCTCAAGCCGCGCAGCTTGGCGTCGAGCCCCACAACGCCGGAGCGTTGGCAACGGCTGGCAACGACCGCCAACCCACGGCGCGCATGGTGCTGCTGAAGGATGTCGATGCAGCGGGCTTTGTCTTCTACACCAACGTGCAGAGCCCCAAGGCCCGCCAGCTCTCCGATAACCCGCGCGCATCGCTTTGCTTCTGGTGGGCGCAGTTGAAGCGCCAGGTCAGGATCGAGGGCGGGGTCGAACTGGTCAGCGACCGCGAAGCCGACGAATATTTCGCCAGCCGGCCACGCGGCAGCCAGATCAGCGCCTGGGCTTCGCAGCAGAGCCGTGAACTCGCCTCGCGCGAGGAACTCATGACCGCAGTGGCGTTGCTGACCGCCAAGTATCAGGATCGGCCCCTGCCTCGTCCGCCCCAGTGGTCGGGCTACCGGCTAGTGCCGGACCGCATCGAGTTCTGGAAAGACCAGCCTGACCGTTTACACGAGCGCGAACTTTACACGCGCGAAGGTGACGGCTGGAGGATCACGCTTTTAGCGCCGTGAAGATCGTTAAGAGGCACAAGCCGGCCCTCAGGAGGACTCGAACTTTGATGTTTTGAGAACTCTCAAGTGACATTGTTCGGGTGTAGCGGTGACGCCGTCGACGCGGGTCCGTCTCAAGATGGACATGAATGTGATTCTAGGCCCAAAATCCCGTCGGAAACCGAATCGGCCAAGCAGGCTTTTCGGTCGGATGTTTCTACATCTCAGGTAAAACCGTCAAGAAATAATGGCCAGGCCCCGAAACGTTTGGAACGACGTGAACCGGTAGCTTCTTGCGCCGGGTAAAGTTACACCATCAAGGCAAGTCAGGCACCGACCTCCGACCCTCCGTTATCTTCGCGATCTGCTTTCTTCCTGCGTGGAGTGCAAACATTTTTCCACCGCGCCTTGCACCCGTTCGGCCTGCCAGCGTAACAGCCTGCCGTTTTCCATCATCGCATCGAGGGTCCGAGGCCGGCTCCGCACAATCGCCTCGAGCGCGGCTCTGGGCGCCAAAGTCGAAGCGGCGATCCCCAGCTCCTTGGCGATGCGCGCGCATTCGGCGCGCAGAGCGTTAATCTGCCCGCTGCAGCCGTTGCGCGCGGCGTCGCGGTCGCGTCTTTTAACTTCCGGCCATTGCGTCTGGTCCATTCCAGCCGCGCGGGTGATCGCCTCCTCGAGCGTCCTCAGGCGCGCGCCGACGATGTTGCGCGGCAATCTTGGTCCCTGGTGCAGGGGCACGCTCGGGTGGGACTCTGCCCACTGGAGCAATTCCAGGATCTGTTGATTCCCGAAGACCTTGAAGGGCGGCAGGTTCGCGCCTCGGGCGTGCTGGTCGCGCCAGCACCACAGTTCGCGCAGATAGGCTAGTTGGCGGCGGGTCAGCCGGCCGGCCCCCTTGATGCGCCAGGCGTCCTCGGGATCGCGTGCATGATCACGCCGGCTCGACTCTACCATCGCTCGGCAACTTTCCCTGTGCCAATCGACCCGCCCCCGCTCGCCGAGCTCACCGCGCAGACGGTCGGCCAGCGGTTCGAGAAAACGCGTATCGTTGACCGCATAGCGCAGTTGCTTCTCGCTCAGCGGCCGGCGCGACCAGTCTGATTTCTGTCCTTCTTTGCCAAGCGTGATTTTGAAGCAGCGCTCGATCAGCGCGGCAAGCCCAATCTGTTCGATGCCGAGCAGTTGCGCCGCAATCATGGTGTCGAAGACATCGCGGCGCGGTGTAAAGCCCAGCGAAGCTCGCATCATGCGCAAGTCGTAGTCGCCGCCGTGAACAATTAACGGCTCCTCGGCCAGCGCTTCCAAGAATCCGCCAAGATCCAACCCGGCAAGCGGGTCGACCACGTAGTGTTCGCCTCCAAGCGAGAGCTGGACCAAACAGACCTTTTCGAAATAGTTGTGCAGACTGTCGGCTTCGGTGTCCAGCGCGACTCTTTCAGCTCTGTCGACGCGCTCGATCAGCGTTTCCAGCGTAGCGCGCTCGCGAACGTAAACGTACCCCTCGGACTCCGGCGTCTTCAACGATTCGATCTCCTGCATGAGAACTCAGCCCCTTAGTTTGAACCTTGACCGCAAGATCCAAGAGCTAAGCAGCTATCGAAAATGGCGGAGCCCTATCGCGCCGGAACGCCGCTGGGGTAAATCTGTTTTAACAGGCCTTCGTCGACGATCTGCTTCATAAACCTGTCGTCGATAAACTCGGCGACAAACTGTTCCGCGGCCCGGCCTGAGACTCCTAAGTTTTCTAAAATGGTCTTGGTGCCCTCGGGAGTTGGACGGGGCACCGGTTCCATATACCGGGTATCCGAGTCATAGGTATGCTGCAAAATGGTCGGATCAGAAACCCGGGTATACTTCTGCAAGATCGCCTGGGATTCGGTGGGGCGCAGTCTGATGTATGCGACCGCTTCGGTTATGCCGGCGACAAAGCTGCGCATGCGCGCCGGCTGTTTGGCGATGTAGGGACGCATCGCCGCGCTGCAATTCCCCGCATAGGGGATGGACAAGTCGCCCAATTCCAACAGCGGCTTGAAACCTGCCTGAGCAGCCTGCAGATCGTTCGGCGCCGTCGCGAAGATCGCCTGCACCCTGCCGTTGACCAGCGCCGCAAAGGCCGCGCTGGTCGAACCGCTGTAGATGATCGAAACATCCTGACCGGGTTTCATCCCCTGGCGCGCGAGAAAAAGCTTCGCGGCAAAATCACTGGCCGATCCCGGATTCGCCACCGCCAAAACCCTGCCGCGTAAGTCGGCAACTTTTTGGATCGCCGGAGTCACCATGATTTTCGACGTGAGCTTGTGCACCACACAAGAAGTCACCACGACATCGGCACCGCCCAGACGCATCTGCACCAACGGCGGACCGGCGGAAAAATAAACTTGTATGTCGCCGCTGAGCAGAGCGGGCCGGCCGACCGCCCGCGGCAAGTAGATCGGTTTGACTTGCAGTCCGTGCTTCTCGAATAGTCTTGCCTCCGCGCCCACCCAGAGCGGCAGGATCGATCCCGACAGGGTCCCATGGCCGGCACTAATTGTCGGTCGCTCTTGGGCAAAGCAAAGCGGCGCCCAGTACAGCAGCAAGCCCAATACGATACTCGGCATCATCGGCAAGAGGCGGTGACATTTCATCTATAGCCCTCCACAGGTCGTTAAACCCAACCGGTTCATAGAAATATTTTTCCAGCTTGCAAGGCGCACCATGAAATGAGTTTACTCTGGGGAGCCGTCTCAACAGTCGACCCCGCCCGCGAGACCACGCTCCGCGCGTTGCTCGCCGGTTCACCCAACGCGAGCAGCACACAAACGGCAAGCGTCGCCGTGCGGCCTACGCCGCCCGCGCAGTGAATCAGCACGGTTTCCCCAGACCGCAATCGCTGCGTTACGTCGCACGCCAGCGCCCAGAAGGCATCCCGGTCCTCGGGTGCTCCCCGGTCAGGAATCTCGAAAGGCAATACTGAACAGGGAACGGTGCCGGCTTCCAGCGCCTGTGCGTACTCGAAAGACTTCTCGTGGATTTCACCCTTTTCAGCTAAACATACGATGGCACCGACCGCTTCGTTCCTCACCTGATGCCACACGCTGTCGATCGCCTCATAGCGGCCGGGCATGCTGTGGAGCAGCAGTCTCCCAGGCACCCGCGCAGGAAGATCGACGCGACGAAATATCTTTGTCTCCCTTGTGTGCAACCAACTAATTGTTGCTCTTGAGAAATATGTTCTCACGATTATTGCCCCGCGATTTGAGTATGTAAAGAAACGACGAGAAAAAAGGGCAGAAATCGAAAGATTGTAATGATTGTTATGCCGGACCCTCGTCCCCATAGTTCTCACCAATGAGCGAGACCTCGGCGGCGATCGCCGCGCGAACCGACTCAACGCTCCGCGACTTAGCGGCGCCGAGCACTTTGATCTCCTGCGCCCGGCGCCCGCATTTCCCGGCGCTCTCTCTGATGCGATCGAGAATTTTATGATAGGTCCCGGCGACATCGACCATGCGGTGAATTGCTTACCACATTCAAACCGACAATTCACTCCTGGGAAATCCGGCGGCAAGTTGAAGCGCAGCGGCGAATCCAGTAAAAGTGTCTACGCGACGCAGATTTCGCGCCCCACGGAGACTACGGACCATGCCTCTTGAATACCTGCCAATCATGGCGCGGAATTCCGCGCCGAAGCCGCCGCGGGTTTTGGTCGCGCCTTCGAAGCCGTCGTGGTGCCCGATCACAAAACCACTAAACCAGTCGCGTGTCGCCCTCTTGACCAGCGCAGCGCTTCGCCTCGCGCACCAGCAATCGTTCATCCCGCGCGAAGACTTGAGTTACCGGCGGGTCTCATCCGATCCGGCGGCAGGCGACATCGTCATCGATCACCATTCGGGCATCGGCCGCGTGCCGAAACAGGATCCGGAGATCGTCTTTCCCCGAACCGCGCTGGTCGCATTGGCCCAAAAAGGAATCGTCGGTGGGCTTTCGCCTTGGCACTTTTCATTCATGGGCGGGCTGCGGCAGCATAAGGAGATAGAAAACGAATTGGCACCGGCCATCGCCGGTGAATTGGCAAAGGAACAGGTGGATCTGGCGCTGCTCGTGCCCTACTGACCCTTTTGCCACGAGACCGTCGGTCTCATTGCTCACGTCATTGAGAGTCGAGGCAGCCCGACGCTCGTCATCGGCACGGCTATGGACATCATAAGCAGAGTCAGGCCGCCGCGCGCCGTTTTCGTCAATCATCCCGTCGGCCGGACCTTCGGCCCGCCCCATGACCGCGCGCGCAACGAAGCGGTCTTAGAGGCGGTGTTAGCCGAGCTTCCCCGCTTCGACCGACCCGGCGAGATTCGCGATCCCGGTATTGAGTGGTCCCCTGACGGCAGCCGCGCGTGGGAAGACGAACTGCGCGCGGAAATGCTCCACGACCATTGACAGAGTGGAGTCACTTGGTGTTAATAACTATCTAAAGACCGACAGCATGACAAAAAGGAGCGATCCATGTCTACACCGCGGGTGAAGCTTTTCCTTGTTGCCATTTTTTGCGCCGCCCTCGTTGGCCCCGCCTACGGCGCCGCGCCGTACTACGAAGGCAAGACGATCAGGCTCATCGTCGGCTTCTCCGCCGGCGGAGGTTTTGACACCTACTCTCGCCTTATCGGCCGCCATCTCGGCAAACATATTGCGGGAAACCCAACGATTGTTGTGGAGAATATGACCGGCGCGGCGAGTCTCTTGGCGGCTAATCACGTTTACAAAGTCGCTAAGCCCGACGGCTTGACCATACTTAACTTCCACGGCAATCAAGTGGTCAACCAGATCATTGGAAAACCAGGAATCGAGTTTGACGCGCGGCAATTCGAATACCTCGGCGTTCCCAGCCGGGACAACGGCGCCTGCGCTTTCACCAAGGCGAGCGCGATCACGAGTTTTGACAGGCTTAAAAGCTCAAAGACCCCCATCAAAGTAGGCGGTGTTGCGCCCGGCGACACCACATATAATTCAGCGAAGCTTTTGAAAGAGGCGCTTCACCTGCCGATCCAGCTCGTGGCAGGCTATAAAGGAACCGCCGAAGTCCGTCTCGCGGCCGAGGCCGGAGAAGTCGCAGGAGGCTGTTGGCAGTGGGAGTCGATCAAGTCGATCTGGCGAAAGGGGCTTGAATCGGGAGACGTTTCCATTATCCTTCAGTTCAATCCAAAGCCCCATCCGGAGTTGGCGAACATTCCGAACGCTATCGATCACGCGACCAATGAGAACTCGCGCAACCTAATCAAGTTCGGCATTCATGATCCCGCCGCAGTGACGAGGCCCTATGCCCTTTCGCCGGGAACGCCGAAGGACCGCGTACAGATGTTACGCAAAGCTTTTATGGATACTCTGAAGGATGCCGAATTCGCGGCGGACACAAAGAAATCACAGCTCGATACGAATCCGTTGACCGGAGAGGAAGTGGAGAAGATTGTCGCCTCGCTCTTTAAGATGGATGCGGGTCTAGTGAACCAGCTGAAAGAGATTCTGAAGTGATAAGGTCAAGAACCAACCAAGTGTCAAACCAACGAATGGGAGATGCTATGAAAAAAAATATTTGGAGTTTATTGGCCATCCACTTACCGCTCGTGATTTTTCTTCTGACTCCGGCGCTTGCCCAGCAACCCTTCTATCAAGGCAAAACTGTCAGAATCATCGTCGGCGCCTCCGCCGGCGGCGGCTACGACACCTACTCGCGCACCATCGCGCGCCACATGGGAAAACATATTCCTGGCAATCCGACCATCGTGGTGGAGAACATGCCGGGAGCCGGCTTTCTCATCGCGGCCAACTATATCTACAAAGTCGCCAAACCGGATGGTTTGATCATCGGCCATTTTATCGGCGGGCTCTTTTTACAGCAGCTCCTGGGCAAGCCCGGTATCGAGTTCGATGGCCCGAAATTTGGCTTTATCGGCGTCCCGACCCAAGACAACTATGTCATCGGCATCTCCAAGAGAAGCGGCATCACCAGCATGGATCAATGGATGTCTACCAAGACGGTCGTCAAGCTGGGCGGAGTGGGCGCTGGTTCCGCCACGGACGATATTCCCAAAGTCTTCATGGCGACCATCGGGTTGCCCGCGCAGTTGGTCTCGGGATTCAAGGGAACGGCGGACGTGAGACTGGCTTACAACAGCGGGGAGGTTCAAGGGGTATGCAACGCTTGGCAGTCCTTCAGAGCGACCTGGCCGAACGAGCTGAAGTCCGGCGACTTGACAATTGTCTTAAACACGACCGCCAAGCCCCTCGCCGAACTGCCCAATGTTCCATTATCGATCAATTACGCCAAGACCGACGAGGCGCGCAAACTTATACAGGCTCTGGTTCACAGCGTCGGCCCGTCGGCCCGCCCCTACGTGCTGCCTCCCGGCACGCCCAAAGACCGCGTGGAGATCTTGCGCAAGGCCTTTATCGACACCATGAAGGATCCTGAATTCATCGCCGACGCGACTAAAGCGAAGCTTGATCTCAACCCGCTCGACGGTGCCGAGCTCGAGAAAAACGTCCGCGAGGTCTTCAATCTTGACAAAGCGCTGCTCCCGAAGGCCAAGGAGATACTCAAGTGACGGCTGCTTCGCAGCCGTCATCCTGAACGAAGTGAAGGATCTAACGCGCTTCGCGGCTGTCATCCCGAACGCAGTGAGGGATCTTTCGCCGAGATTACCCGGCGCGTAGCGGCGTCTCTAAAACCCGCAATCCGCCGGCGCAACGTCGACGGTGGCGATGTGCTGCCTGTCCTTGTCGAAGTAGGAATAGCGCAGGGTCACGCCTTTCTTCAAAAATTCATCGCGGGTCTCGGGACGCCCGCAGGCGCCCTGGGTGACCTTTTCCTTTGCGCCGGCGGCGAATTTTTGGTGATCCAATTTCGTGACGGAATAACCGACCAGGCGATAGTTATAAATAAGCATTCCCGGCGCGCCCGCCACAGGCATGAGCTCCGTCTCTTGGTCGATCATCACCGGCACAGAGCGGTTAATCTCCGCGGCGATCCGGCTTAAGTATTCCTGCGAGCGCGGGTCTTCTTCTTCGCTCCTAAAATAATCGGGCACACCCCACCAGACCAGATAGCCGGCGAGCACGCCCGCCCCCACCCATGGAATCGTCTTGGCGATGGTGCGCTTGTTCATAGAACCGGGGACCCTTGACCAAATTTAAGATACCCGTAACTTCGGATCCAACGCGTCGCGCAGCGAATCGCCGAAGAGATTGAATGCGAATACCGACAGGCTGATGGCGATGCCGGGATAGATCGCCATCCAGGGCGCCTGTTCGGCGAATTCCACTGCGGCGCCGCGCAGCATCAAGCCCCAGGCGGCTTCGGGCTCCGTTAGGCCTAGTCCGAGAAAGGAAAGCGAGGCTTCGAGCAGGATCGCCTGGCCCAAAAAAGCGGTCAGCATAATTAGGAAAGGAGCCATGACATTGGGCAGCATGTGACGAAAAATAATCCGCATATGGCCGGTGCCGAGAGCGCGCGAGGCTTCCACAAAGGGAGTCTCGCGCAACGAAAGCGCGCTGCTGCGCACCACCAGGGCGCAGCGCGGGATCATCGGCACCATGATCGCCAGGATGACGTTGGTGCTCCCGGTGCCGAGCACGGCGACCACCACGAGGGCCAAAATCACCAGGGGAAAAGAAAGCAGCATATCCATAAAGCGTTGAAGGATCAGGTCGGCCTTGCCTCCGAAGTAGGCGCTGGCGACCCCGATGATCGCGCCGATGGACGCGCCGAGAAAGGAAGAAGCGAACCCCACCCATAAGGCGGTGCGCGAGCCGTAGATAATGCGGCTCATGACATCGCGGCCGAAGGAATCCGTCCCGAGCCAGTGGGCGGCGCTCGGCGCCTGAAGCATGGCACGGTAGTTGGTCACCAGGGGATTGAAGGGAGAAATGATCTCGGCGAGAGCGGCCATCAGAATCATCACGACAATAATAGCCGCTCCGGCGGCGCCGAGTGGACGATGGCGAGCGAAGTGAACGGACCCTTTAGACCACCGACTCAGGCGAGAAGCGGATGGAACTACCAACGTTTCAAGAGTGGTGATCACCATGTCACGTTTCGTTCAAGACGTTCAAGCCGTAATCCCGAAAACGATTGGAACGTTTGGAACGTCTTGAACGGTTCGTTTTCATTGATACCGAATGCGCGGATCCAGCCAGGCGTTGACGAGGTCGGTGATGAAATTGACGAAGATAAAAACGAAGGACGTCAGCAGAACCAAGCTTTGCACCATTATATAGTCCCGTTGACTGATCGCTTCGACGAAGAGCTTGCCGATGCCGTTGAGATTGAATACCTGCTCGGTAACGACCAAACCGCCGACGAGAAAGGCGAACTCTAGGCCGATCACCGTGATGATCGGTAACAACGCGTTCTTGAGCGCGTGGCGGATCAGCACCGCCTGCTCCCGGAGCCCCTTCGCCCGCGCGGTCCGGATGTAGTCCTCGCGCAGAACTTCGAGGACGGTTGAGCGCGTCATGCGGGTCGCCACGGCGGAATAACGATAACCGACCGCCAGAGCCGGCCAGATGAGCTGCATCAGATTGGCTTTGGGGTCGACCAAAAAGGAAGTGAAGGTGAGCGGCGGGAGCCACTTAAAAAAGATAAGAAAGCCCAGGATGATGATGATCCCCAGCCAAAAGGAAGG
>JACPFE010000435.1 GCA_016183145.1 Deltaproteobacteria bacterium
CTACGATAAAGAAGATCCGGCGATCAAAGAAGAATATTACAGAGAGCTGGAGAAGAATGGCGTTAGTCTTAGGCTCGAGCCGCTCGATCAGGGACCGGGGTGAGAGAGTATCGAACGCGATGGATTTCCGTCCTACTGCAGAACAGGCGCTCTTAAAGAGCACAGCGCGCAAACTCGCTGAAGAGTGTTTTCGGGCATCCGCCTTCAAGTGGAAGGGTGAGTACCCGCAAGCCAATGAGAAGTTCTTGCGCGAGCAAGGCTTTTACGGCGTTAGCTTGCCGCAGGAATATGGCGGAGGGGGCCTCACGCTCCTGGAAGAGTTGCTGATTCTCGAAGAAGTTGGACGGGTCTGCCCGGACACAGCCTCGCTGTTGACTCTCAGCGGTCCACCACGGATCATCGCCGAGATTGGATCGGAGAGACTCAAACGGAAATACCTGCCGGCCTTCTGCCATGACGGACAGAAAATCGGCATCGCCATATCTGAGGCTGAAGCGGGCTCTGCGGTGACCGAACTTAGAAGCAAAGCACGAGTCGACGGCAGTAAGGTGGTCGTCGATGGAGGAAAAATTTTTATCAGCCACGCCGAGGTCTGCGCAACGTTTTTGACCTTCGTTAAGTTCGACGATGGCATCGGCGCGGTCCTTATCGATCGAGGAGCGCCGGGGTTTCAGTTGGGAAAGCCCGACATCAATATGGCCGGCCACCGGCAGCACTCGCTTTTTTTCGACGGCTGTGAGATTCCTGCGGAAAATATATTGACGCACGGCAAGGACGCCTTCAAGCGTCTCATTCAAGCCTTTAATGCAGAGCGGTGCCTGAGCGCCGCTTGGGCCGTCTCGATTGCCCTTTGTGCGTTTGACTTTGCCGTGGAATACGCCCGGCAAAGGAAGCAATTCGGTCGCCGCATTGGAGACTTTCAAGGCATCCAGTGGATGCTGGCGGAGATGGCGATGAAGATCGAAGCTGCGCGCCTGCTCGCCTATCAAGCAGCGATGGAGCCGACTCGGCTTAAGAGTTCTATGGCGAAGGCGATGGCCGGCGAGATGGTGGAAAAGGTCACGAGCGATGCCCTGCAAATCTTCGGTGGCTACGGTTACATGAGGGAACATCCCGCGGAGTACCTTTACCGTCTGGCGCGGGGACGAAGAATTGCCGGCGGCACTGTCGAGGTTCAGAAGAACATGGTGGCGGATGAGCTGTTACGAAAGGGATTGAATAGGGAGGAATAGGATGGGTGACACGGATCCAATTTTGTTAGAAAAAAAAGGCGCCATCGCAAGGATTACGATTAACCGGCCTGAAAAGCGCAACGCGATCAGTGGCGGTGTCATCCAGGGAATGATGTCGGCGCTCAAGGAGATTGAGAAGGATAGCAGCATCAAAGTCGTCACGACCACGGGCGCCGGCAAGATCGCCTGGTCGGCTGGTTATGACATGGATTATTTATCGGGGTTGCTCCATATGGATGCGTCTAAGCCGGATGAGTCCGGGCTCGAGCTCAACGAGATGATTCTAAAGTCAGCAAAAATCGTTATCGCGGTGGTGAACGGCTTTTGTCTCGGCGGCGCCGTAACATTGCTGCTGTCTCACGATCTCGCCATCGCCTCAGCTAAAGCCCAGATTGGTTTGCCGGAAATTTTTAGAGGGTTTCCGCCGCGCTACGTTGTTGGGGCGCTGGTCCGAGCGATCGCTGTGAAACCCGCGATGGAAATGCTTATCACAGGCAGAAATCTCGGCGCGCAAGAAGCCCGGGAGATCGGTCTAATTAACCGAGTGGTTCCGGATAGCGACCTTGACGCGACAGCACAGCAGTGGGCGGAAGAGATCGCTCGGTATGATGCGCTCACGCTCACCTACACGAAAAAGTCAGTGTATCAATGTATGGACCAGGCGACTTACGCCCAGGCGATGCAAATGAACATCGCCATTCACGAGGAGCATAATCGGATCAATCCGAGGGTGGCAAAGGGATTAGAGGAAATGCGCAAGGCGAGGGCAAGAAAATGACAGGTGATTTGCGAGCGCACGCCCCCACCTTCATCCTCCCCCGCGACGCGGGGGAGGAAAGAGGAGGGGGAGAGAACGTTTCGCGTGATCAGGGGACCGATAGGGGCAGAACTGTGAAGACTTCGACGGCTGTAACGTTACTTGTCGCTCTGACTTTGATCGCTGGAAGCTTGGGCTTCGCTCAGGACAAGGTCCGCACCTCCTACTCCAGCAGGAGCTATGCCTTCCTCCCTGCGTACGTCGCTCAGGCAAGTGGTTTTTTTCGCGATGAGAATCTCGACGTGGAACTTATCCAGATGAGGCCGGGAATCTCGTCGGCTGCTCTTTACAACGGCGATGTGTTCGCCACTTTGACTTTCGGCAGCACCATCGCGGCTATCGTATCCGGTTTTCCCTTGAAAGTCGTCGCCGTTCTTACCGTCAAGCCAATCCACTATCTGGTCGCGCGTCCGGAGATTCAGACGGTTCAGGATCTCAAAGGCAAGAGGTTGGGCGTATCTCAACTGCTTGGGACCGACGAGTTTGCCGCGCACGCGATCCTCGAGGCCCTTGGGCTGAGTCCGAGAGACCTCAAATCCATAGCTTTGGGAGACGAAGCGATCCGCCGGGAAGCGCTGAGGCGAGGAATGGTGGACGCCTCCGCTGTCGCTCCGCCGGGTCCAGTCCACCTTGCGCGCGAAGGATTCCGTATCCTCGGCGGGCCAAAGGACGTGAAAATCGGCTCGCCATCGGCGGGTTTGACGGTTACGGAGAAAAATCTCAAAGAGCGGCCGGATCTGGTACGTAGGCTAAGCCGGGCGCTGCTGCGCGGTCTTCGGTTGATTCATGATAACGGTGACGCTACCAAGAAAATCATGACCCAGTGGCTGAATCTCTCACCCCAGGTGGCAGCGGATTCCTATCAGTTGATCATCGCCTCTTTCAGCCTCGACGGAGAGGCCGATGAAATGACTCTAAAGTCGGTCATTGAGGCTCGTAGAAAAAGCGGTAAAGTCGAAAAAGAAATCCCTCTGGAGCAAATCGTGGATTTTCGCCTGATTCGCGAGGTGCGGAGGGAGTTGGGGCTTTAAGCATGCCGGCGTCGAATTTTGCGGGTGATCACTAAGGGGGAATAGGGGCGGATTTGGACAAGAGTGAAAGTTTCAACCTGCTGATGCGCATTAAAATATGGTTGTTCCGAGTTTAATGTGAAAGAGTATTCACCACGAAGTGGGCCATGATCTTACGCTCGCTCGCCGAGAATGAAAATGGAAGGATTTCCTTCCACGTGGCGCCCTCCTCGACTCGTCATTCCCGCGCACGCGGGAATCCAGGTTTGTTGGGCCGAATTAGCCTGGATACCCGCTTTCGCGGGTATGACGGAACCCAGGCGGGCCTCTTGGTTCTCATCCCCAAACGGGTATTTTCAAAGGAGGACACGAAGAG
>JACPFE010000432.1 GCA_016183145.1 Deltaproteobacteria bacterium
GCGCCTTCGACGGCTACGGGGAAAAAGTCGAAGAGCCCGGCGAAATCCGCGCCGCGCTCCAACGCGGCCTCAAAGCGATTGCCGGCGGCCAGATGGCGCTGATCGACATTCGCCTGGCCAAGGCGGCAGAAACCAATGAACGACCGGACAGGGCGAACTAGCTTCGAATCGAAATTCGTCGAAGCTTCGGTCGGGAAAAATAATTAAATGCCAAGCGCCAGCTCTGGCGCCTACAAGTGAGCGCAACTATCCTCCGAATTATCCTAATCGTCATTGGATTTCTGGTCGTTATCAGCCTTTGGGGTTTTTATGCTTCGATTCGCCCGCCGAAGATTGTTTCTTCGCTTACCCCGCGCGATTTAAAGATAGATTACGAGGACGTGTCGTTCAGAACGGCGGACGGTCTCACGCTGAGCGGCTGGCATATCCCATCCGCTCGATCCACCGAGAAGACTTTGGTCCTGCTTCACGGCTATCCTGCGGACAAGGGAGACATTTTGCCTGCGTTGGCGTTTCTGCATCAAGATTTCAACCTCCTGTTGTTCGATTTCCGTTATCTCGGGGCAAGCGAGGGGAGCTACTCCACCGCCGGAGCCAAAGAGGTCGAGGATCTCTTGGCGGCCATTCAATTTCTCAAAACGAGAGGGACAAAAGAAGTGGGCGTCTGGGGATTTTCCATGGGTGGGGCCGTGGCTCTGATGACGCTCGCGAAAGCTCCCGAGATCAGAGCGGTCATTGCAGAATCAAGTTACGCCAGTCTCGCGCACATGGCTTTGGAGCTGTTTAGAATTCCCTTGGTCAATTACCCGATCGCCTATCTGGTCGGTTTCTGGGCCAAGCTCTTTCTAGGCATCGACCTCAGAGATGTCTCACCGGTCGAGCGAGTCCGCAATGCCACGATTCCTATTCTCTTGATCCATTCGTCGGATGATGCCGTGATCCCTTTTTCCCACGCGCAGTCGTTGCGGGACGCCCTGGCAAACAATCCCCGCGCTGAATTTTGGTTCCACGACGGGTTTGCCCACGGCCAGTTGGGTTCGGATTACCAGAGCAGGGTGAAAGATTTCTTTCACAAAAACTTATAGCAGCGACGCGCGCAGAAGCCTGAGCCTATCGGCAACGTGCGAACCGCAGTCTAGCGTGCGGCCTTTTGAACGAAGCTGAAATCGAAGACCTGGCTCGGTGGAACTTCTTTGACGGCGCCGCCGAGGGTCTTCTGGGTAAATTCGATGGCGCCTCTCATCCAGGGATCGTCAACCGAACCGTCCGTCGATTGGCGAGCTAAATAGAGATCGTAGAGCTGCTCGATCATCGTCGCATCTTTGATGCCCAAATAGCCTGGCATAATTTTTACCATCTCGGCGCGGTTTTTCATGGAATACTGAAGGGCCTTGATGGTTGCCTTCACGAAAGCCAGAACCTCGGCGGGGTTGGTTTTTATCTTCTCGTCGGTAACGCCGATGCCGCCGTTGGCGAAAGTGGGCATATAATCGCCGGAATAGGCGAGACGGTTATAGCCGTCGCGTTGCAGGATAAAATTTCTCGGCGGCGTCAGCAGAGCCGCGGCGATTCGTCCCGTCCGCAGGGCAATGACCGTTTCTTCCTGCGCTCCGACGATGAGCGTTGTGACATCCTTGTTCGGCGCGAGACCGTTTTTTTGCAGTATGATTTGCATCATCAGGTCGTTGGAGCCGCCCCGGGAGGAAATACCGACAATCTTCCCCTTCAATTCCTGGACGGATTTTATCTGCGGCTGGGACACCAACTCGAACTGGGGCTTGGACGAGGAAATAAACACGAGCTTGACCGGCAGACCGCGCACCGCAGCGGCGATCGTCGAGCCGGAGGCCGAAGTGTAATCGACGGAGCTGCCCAGAAGAGCCTGCATTCCCACGGCGCCGCGAATAAGAATCGCTTCCACGTCGAGGCCCTCTTCACGCCAGAATCCCTTGAGCTGGGCGACCTTGAAAGGCAGCTCGGAAATGGAAATCCCGGTGGTGGAAAATCTAACTTTCTTCAATTGCGCGGAGAGTGGCGTTGCAACCGTCAGCAATGAGAGAACGACGAAAAAAGCGATAGGTGCGATTGGCATATCGACTCCTTCCCAACCGATCTCTTTACGCGGGACCGCAAACCGGGTGTAGGGTGCAGCCCCATCGACTCCTCAGTTGACGCGCAAGATCTGTTGAACCTTTTGCGCTGTCTCTTCCCGCGGAAAGGTGAAACGCTCTTTGTCGGCGTCCGTGAAATAAGCCGTAATCGCTTGGTCGTAGCTTGGCCTTGAGCGAATTCGCCTGAGCCAGTCCGCGACATGGGGACGCCGCTCCCAAAGCCCTTCCATCGCAATCATCTCGGCGCGGTTGACGTAGGAGGTCGCGGCAACGTCGGCCAGCGAATACTTATCGCCGACTAGATACGACGACCGGCCCAGCGCCGCCTCCATCTCGCCGATATATTTGCGCGATATGCGGGGTCGGGAATATTTTTAAAGCGCGCTTCGAGTTCCTCCGGCGTCTTCTTGAGTAGCGCGTGGCGGAATGCGATGGCGAAGGTCACCGTCGAGCAGGCGGCGTGAAGATAGTCGTCGATCTTTTTCATCCAGAGCCGCGCCTGCACCCGCTGATAGGGATCTGACGGCATCAACGGCGGGTCAGGAAAGACTTCGTCGAGATACTCGATGATCAGCGTCGATTCGATGATGACTTTGCCGTCATGCACGAGGGTCGGCACCACGCCGTTGGGATTGAGCTTCAGGTACTCAGGGCGATGCTGGTCGCCCCGATGGAGATCAAGAATCTCGCCGTCCCATTTGAGCCCCTTTTCGAAAAGCGTGATTCTCGCCTTGATTGCACAGACCGAGGTCGTGCCGTGATACAGGTAAAGCATGTCAGGCTCCTTTCAAATTCAAATCGCGTTTACGAATAACCCTGTGGACGCTGCATTCTCGATACTCTTCACTTCCTCTCCCTTGAGAGACTGTGTCGTAATGTCATTCTGAGG
>JACPFE010000433.1 GCA_016183145.1 Deltaproteobacteria bacterium
CCCAGTTGCCTTCACCTCAATCTCCCCGTCGAGGGGGGAGGATGAGATACCGTGATGGCCGAGAAGAAATTTTGAGCGACCGATGGGACGACGTATGGCGACCGGGCCTACCGCTCAACGCCCAGGGCAGCGAGCCGGTGCGGATGATTTTATTGACGGGGCGCGCAACCGCACATGGCGATGTTCGGCACCTAAGAATCGCGCGCGGCTTCGTCCAACTATTTATCGGCTGTCAAAGGTGGGCGTCCGGCGATATCCAGATACCTGTGGAATAACTCGAAAATAACCCGAAAATAATTGGCAGTCGCGGGGAGTTTTGTGGTAAGATCCGTTTGTAGGATTCTGACCTAAACGGATGTTGCAACCATCGACTTGATGATTCAAAGAACTCCGCGTCCCTTGGTCAACCGCAATATCAAAGGTTTCACGCTGGTCGAGCTTCTGATGGTGATTGGCATCATTGGCCTTCTCGCCGCCATCGCGATTGCCCAGTTCACCAGTTATAGGGCGAGGGCGATCGACAGCCAAATGAAATCGGATCTGAAAAACGCCGCCGTGGCGATGGACAGCTACTTCGCCGAAAAGCAGTCCTATCCAACTACGGTAACCACCATCACCACAGCTGGTTTCAGCCCAACCGCCGGCGTGACTTTAACGATCAACGTGATTTCGCCGAACAGCTTTACGCTGACGGCCAGCGCGCCCAATGGCACGCAGCCGAGTTTTACCTTCAACAGCGTGACGGGCCAAATTAACTGACTCCGACCCAACCGCCTGATCGAGATCAACACCCAACCGGAATGACCCAGATAGGTCGGTTAGCGCCTGTGATCAACCCTTCGACTCGAGGCTCCGGCCTGGGCCGCCGGGGGATCTTGCTCAGGATTTCGCCCCACGGGCATGCTGGAAGGTGCCACGGGCTTACCCGTGGGGCTCCACCGGCCGTGATTCCCTACTTCGGCGTGCGCAGGAAAAAAGTTTGTCCGGTAACAAACCGGGTCGCGTCGGAGAGCAGATAACGAACCAGGCCGACGATCTCGTCCTTCTGGGTGAGGCCGTCCAGGAGCGGCGGAATCTCCTCGCGTTGCTTGAACTGCTCCGGCGTCATGCCGCTTCGCGACATGGGTGTGTCGGTTGCGCCGGGGCAAACACAATTGACCGTAATGTTGTGCGGGGCCAATTCCACTGCCAGCGATTTGGTGAAGGCGATCACACCGGCTTTGGAAGCGGCGTAGTGCGCCGATCGCGCTTGGCCGGCGACCCCGCGGCCCGAAGCGATGCTCAAGCTGCGGCCTTGCTTCCGGGGAATCATGTGCCGGGCCGCGGCCTGGGCACACAGGAACACGCCCTTGAGATTGATTCGCAGCACGCGGTCCCATTCGTCCTCGGGCATCTCCACGACCGGTAGCCGGGTCATTACGCCCGCGCCGCAAAAGGCGTAGTCGACTCGGCCGTATTTTGCAATGGCCTGCGCCATCATCTCGGCGACGCTCTGCGGATTACCGACGTCGACCTTAGCCGCGATGGCGTCGCCCTTGGCATCGCGAATCTCCGCGGCGACCTTTTCCGCTGCCTCTTTGGCGTAATCCGCCACCACCACCTTCAACCCATCGGCGGCCAGGCCGCGACAGATTTCCGATCCGATGCCGCCGGCGCCGCCGGTGACGATAATGACATTATTCATAAGCTGCTCCTATTCTTGGGACTGTCTGGCGGGAAGCTATCCTAGTGAGCGGCCTTGGTCAACCCCGGCGCCGCAAACAAGCGCCGTTCAATTGGCGCCCTCGCAGGTGAAAAACGTCCGTTTAATCAGAATTTACAGCCTTTCCCGGCAATCACTAGAAGGTATAATTTGGTTGACATTCTCTAGCCGATAGATTATTTAAGTGGCATCGGTTGGTTGTGTCGAGGAGGTAAGATAACCTATGAGAAATGCTTCGCGCGCCTTGCTGGTCATTGCCTTGATCCTATTTTGGGCGCCGCGGGCCGAACTGGCCGGTATTGAACCGGTCGGGAAATGGAGCGTTGAAGGTGGGGCGGAGAAAGAACAGGGATCAGAGGCCGGCGGCCGGGTAAACCTTGGGGCCATGGGCGTGATGCCCCTGGCAGGGAATTTTGGTCTGCAGGCGCGTGCCCATTATGTCGGCGGCTTGGGTAGCCGATTTGGCCTCAGCGCAGGCCCTCTGTTTTCATGGGACTCAGGAAAGGCGGGACTCTTCGTCGCTTATCAGCATCGCACTTTCAACTCGAATAACTTCGTGCATCTACGCCCCTCGATCGCGTTTTATTTACCGCAAGCGAACGTCAACCTATACTATTCGCACCCGGTGTCCAACCCACAAAGAGACGGGCGAGTCTTTGTCGACCGGCGCATCCAATACGGTATTAACCATCTCGTCGGAACGTTCAATTATTTTCCCGGTTTCGACCTGGCGCCGTTCATGAAGAAGGATAATGTAGAGTTTATGCTCGGAATTCAGGGGAACAGTTTTGGCGGCGCCGGCACCCATAATCTCCAGAGCGGTATAGGCCCGGTGTTTGGTTTCGCATTCATGCCGATGAAGGGCTGGGAAATCAACGTAGTCAAAGGGACCATCGATAACCGCGGTCGCTACAGAGTGGTTTCCGGCATCGCGTTCTATTTTGACAAGCTTGGCGCAAGTCTTAAAGAACTACGCCGCCGCTATCTGGAACCCAATTTCGGCGATGCCGGCGCCGGCGGAACCATTAAGGTCACTCATGAGCAGCCGTATCAGTCTCCATTCTAATCGAACGGCAAGAGCGCACGGATTGATCGATCTCGAAGCAACTATCTAGCACAGGCGTCGCTTCCATCAGGGGGCGCGTTCGAAGGCCGAAGAATTCAAAAGAGAACTGACCTGGGCGAACGCGTCCCCTGCTTCTTTGTACATATCGAGTTTTTCATATACTCCCCCGATTTCATACCACAAAGTCGTCGACTTCGGCAGAAGAGCCGTTCCCTTGCGGTAGACCTCCAGAGCTTCGCGATATTTCTTTTGGCGCGAAAAAAAGTTTCCGAGACAGATATAGCCACGCGC
>JACPFE010000470.1 GCA_016183145.1 Deltaproteobacteria bacterium
ATCGCGCAGGAACTCCGTCTCGAAGCGTTCGCCCTCACCCAGCCAGCGCAACATCCCAACAACTTTTTCCGCCCCGCAGAGCGCCCGGTTGACAATTTCCGCAACCGAGCCTTGTTCGGGAAACTTGATCCGGGCGCATTGGTTAGTGTCGATGTAGGTTGTAGCCATGACTTAGGTTTCCTTTCAATCCCTGCCCCGGTTCTGCCACCGCCGCCCTGAGATCCCTCAGCTTTGCACCCAAATCTTGCCGTCCACCCGCTCCCACCGAAGGTCGTCTTCGGTGCCTTCTAAAATTACGGTTTTGAACCGATTGGGAGCCTGGAACTCGAAATAGAACAGGGGCTCTGTGGCGCGCAGGCGATGTTTGTCTTCGGCGGGAATGAAGACCAGATCGCCGGCTTTGACGTTTCTAACCCCGTCCTGTGTTTCCACCGTGGCGCTGCCCTCGATCATAGAATAGAAGTGCTCGCAGTTTTCATGCAAGTGATAAGGAGACGCAGCCCCTTTCGCGTACCGCATGATGCCCGCCAGCATATCGTCCATACCCGCCAGCTCCTTGTTGACGAAGAAGACCCGCTCGCGGCCAGGCACGACCGAAATCAGTTTTGGCAGTTCGTCTTGATGAAATAGGTAGGCCATGGATGTTTCTCCTTATGCGATTCTAAAGCGAGCAGCCAGCTTCGGAAACTATCCTAGTATTTTGACGCTTTCAACGCACACGCATGCGTCTCGGTCAGACGCCACAACCTGAATAACTAATCTCACACTCCCCCGAATCCTTCATCCTGCGCTTCTTCCAGGAGCCACGGGTCTTTGATCTCGGTGGTGGGGCCATTGCCACTAAGGACGTTTGCGACTTCGCGCGCGGCCGGTTTTGCCAACGTTATGACCGTAAAGGCGCTGGCCGAATTCGAAGAGGGGTTCTTGCGCGCTTTGAAGGGTAACGATCTCTATTTCATCGTGGCAAAGGTCAAGGGGGAAGCGGGCGATGTGCCCGCGGCTGCTTTAGACTCGCAAGGCTACAAATACCTATTCGTACGCTACATCGAGAAAAGCGAGAAGCTGAAGATCCTCACCTCAACACTACCGCGCGCCAGCGACCCGCGCGCCAACTGAGAGCGAGAAAACAATCTGCGGTTAGTGTAAGGAACAGGCTCATCGGTAGTTAGGCCGGTCATTGGCGCTGCTCGGCGTTTCCAAGTCCCCCCCGTTTAGGACCGTCCCGAGGAACCCAGAGGGTCGGGCTTGCAGGTCGAGACTCAGCCCGCCGGACCGTTCTTTGCCTTGTCCGGCCCTTTAACGACTGCGAACTTGGCGGTCTCCGGCTCGGCCCAACCGAACTCAACATGACCGCGCATCCGCGATCCCGCCGCGACTGTGAGAGATCTTCCCTTAAGATCCCCGATGAGTTGCGCAGTCTCCAAAAGTTCGACGTGTGAGCTGGCAAGCACATTGCCTTCAACCTCTCCGCCAATGGTAACGGTACTGGCATTGATCTTTGCTGCAATGCGAGCGCCCTTCTCGATCGTCAAATCGCCTTTGATTTGAATCTCTCCTTTGAATTTTCCGGCAATCCGCACATCACCGTCGCCTTCGATCTTGCCGTCGATCGAGACACCGGTGCCGAAAACGGATTCCCGGCGGTCTTTCGCCGCGTACTCCTTCCGCGCCGGTACCGAGCTTGCCGCTGTTACGCTTGGCTGCTCTACGGGCGGCTTCTCAATCGGCGGCTTTCCACTCGTTTCCGGTTGCGCCTGCGGGTTCCACAGTGCCATAAACACCTCCCTCGGAAAATTGGTCTTCAGCGACTCCGAATGAACCTCTCATGCTGTCTCAAAAAAGAATTTATCACAAGCAAGCAAGGGGGATGCCAGTTAGTCTGTAAGCATCAGCCTTAAATTCTCGAAGAGGCAAACCTAGCTCGCGTCGATCAGGCAGAGGCACGCGCGTGGTTATTAAAGGGTTTTGGCCTCCGTCGCGTCTTTCTCTCCCCACACCAACCTGCTCGTCATCTTCGCCAAACGAACCAGTACGGTGAGAGTCCATTCATGTCTGTCGGTCTAAGGATACACTCATAGCGTAGGGAAATGCGGTCACAATTCGCTAGTGCAGTGATCGGCAGTTACTGGACTTCGAGAGGTCCCAACCCGTGTCAGTGGAGGGGAAAATTACTGGCCATTGGCGATCGGAGCATGACGCGCAAACCTTTGCTCTCACACCCCGCCGAATCCTCTATCCTGCGCTTCTTCCAGGAGCCACGGGTCTTTGATCTCGGTGGTCGGGCCTTTGCCGCTAAGGACGTTTGCGACTTCGCGCGCGGCGTGGGTTTGGCAGTCGACGTAGGACTCGTCCGAATTCGCTGCCGTGTGGCAGGTGACGATGACGTTGGGCAACGTGAGGATTTTATGGTCCGCCGGGAGCGGTTCAGGATCAGTGACGTCCAGGGCGGCGCCGGCAAGATCGCCCGCGACCAGCGAGTCGTAGAGCGCCTCGGTATCCACCAACCCGCCGCGGGCGCAGTTGATGAGATAGGCTGTATTCTTCATCGCCTTGAACTGCGGCGTGCTGAACATCTTGCGTGTCTGCTTGGTGAGCGGCGCGTGCAAGCTGATGAAGTCGGAAGTTTTGACCAGCTCATAGAACGAAACCATCGTCACGCCCATGCGCTCCGCGATCTTGGGATCGAGATAGGGATCGTAGGTCTGGACGTTGAGCTTCATCCCCTGCGCGCGCGGCGCGACTTGTTTTCCGACATGCCCCAACCCGACGATGCCCATTGTTCTTCCCTGGATGCGGTAAACTCGTCCACGATAAGCGTGCAGCTCGGCGGTGTGGCGTCGCCATTTGCCATCGCGCACATACTGGTTCATGCGCATGAGCTTGCGCGAAATCGCGATCAAGAGACCGATCGCTTGCTCGGCCACTTCGATGGAATTGCAGCCGGCGGCGTTGCAGATGATCAGGCCGTGATCTTTGGCGGCCTTGAGATCCATCCGATCGACGCCGACGCCGGTGCGGCAAACGACCTTCGTGCGCTTGAGCTGCGATATGATTTCCCTGGTAAAGGGCACCGACCCATGCATGATGATGCCATCGGCGTCTTTACCCATCTCGACGACTTCCGCGTCGTTGGTTGGGCGGCGGATCGTCATGTCGGCGTCGATCTCGGCAAGGATCGGCTTGATCAGGTTGACCGGCACGTCGTTGCTGCCGAAGTAAACTACGTGAAACTTGCCCATTGGATTCTAACCTCCATCCGGACAGGCGCAAAGATGCCAAGTTTGGAAAAAAGATTACATTCCTCAAACGAATTCACTTCCGCTTATCCGACCTGTGCGCCTTGGCGTCCCTTCGACGTCGCTCAGGACATGCTTTGCGGGAGATCTTCCGGCGTTCGGTTGCGGATGCTGCTAATGGCGGAAGAACATGTGTTCGTTAGACGCGGGGCCGCTCAAGCAGGTTATCATGCGGGGGAACTCGCTGCCCCTTTGCCTGCGATGCTCTTGGTTGCTGGGCGGTAGACGCACCAGGGATCGCTTTCGAGATAATCACCCGTCAAGGCAAACGCCCGCGAGCGCGATCCGCCGCAGATCTTGTTGAACTCGCAGATGCCGCACACCCCTTTGAATTCATGCGGTCGGCGCAGTTGTCTAAACAGCTCCGAATCCTGATACATCGACTTCAGGCGGTGTTCGCGCAGATTCCCGGCGCTGGCTGGTAGAAAGCCGCTCGGATAAACGTCTCCGGTGTGGGAGACGAAGGCAAACCCCTGGCCGGAATTAACCCCTTGCACCGCCAGTCCGATGCTGTGGCCCGGTCCTTCCGTGCGTATGAGCTGGCTCGGTAGATCATCAACCGGCCCGTGCGGCCGCCGCGGCTCTGCTTTTTCTTCCATCTCGCATTGCGCCACATAGCGGCGGTAGTGTGGCGCTTCGGTTACCTTGACCAAAAAGCGCGAGTTCTTCTGCACGCGGTAGAGCACGGCGAAAATTTCCTCGCACTGCGCCGCCGTCAGGCCGCCGAGATCGACGCCCCGTCCCATCGGCACGAGAAAAAACACCTCCCAGAAAACAATGCCCAGGCGCTGCACCAAATTCACCATGTCTTCCAGATAGGGCGCCGATTGGCCGCACAGCGTGGTATTGATCTGCACCGGCAGATGGTACTTGTGTGCCCATTCGATGGCTTGCATGCTCCTGGCAAAGGCGCCGGGGACGCCGCGAAAACTGTCGTGCAACTCGGCCCGCGGGAAGTCAACGCTCTGAGCCATCTGGCTCAAGCCGGACTCCTTGAGCTTGCGTACCACGTCTTCAGTGAGCAGCGGGGTCGCCGCCGGAACCGTCGCCATGCGCATTTTCAGATCAGCACCATAGCGGATCAGATGAAATAAATCGGCGCGCTTGAGCGGGTCGCCGCCGCTCAGGATAAAAATCGGCGTGCCGAGCTCGGCGGCTTGGCGGAGCAAATCCTCCCCTTCCTCGGTGGTCAGCTCGCCCGGATGGTGATTTGGCTGCGCCGCGGCGCGGCAGTGCCGACAGGTCAGATCGCAAGCCTGGGTCGTCTCCCAGATGAGAACGAAAGGGGTTTTGTTGTAATCGATTCGCGGCATTCCATTCATAGTCGTTCCTTTCGCATTTGCGCTCTCTGCAAAACCCAAAGTCGGCCAAGGATTTCGTCTCAGGCCGGTCACTCGTTTGTTAGTTTCTTAGGTTACTTTGTTTACCCTCACAACACAAAACCCCAACCTTTTTTTTCCATCGATTAGCAAAGGGGATGAAGGTGGGGGCGGGCCCTTCGTGTTCTTCGTGTCTTCGTGGCGAAAACTGTCTTTGCTTCTTTGGTTGCGGCGTAGCCGCGCTGGCTCTCGGGGGTAAATACGTCTTCGCAGCAAACCCAGAAGCACCATAAATAAAGGCCAGGCCCCAACGACGGTCGCCACGATATTCAGTGGCAATCCCAGCATGGCAGTCGAATCCCACGCCAGATAATAAAATATCTGCCCCAGCGTCACGGGACGGCTTTGAAACATTCCCGGAATCCAGCGCCCGATCAAGGCGTAAACGATAAATAAGATCACGACCATCGTCAGCGCATTGCCTGCGCTGCTGTCATGTCAACCGGCGGCGAGGATAACGCCCGCGACGCGCCAAAAGAATCGCAAGGAGTATCAGGCGAAGCCGATCAAAGGCGCGACCTTGCAGGCGATAGTGGAGCGGTACAACTCTCTCGTTGATTCGGGCAAAGACCGTGCTCGTGAGTTCGGTAACCTCTCTGGAGAAAATTGGCAAGCAGGAAAGCGAGTTAGCAGGCAGCGTGAGCTTGAAGAATCTTGAATTCTGGAATATTAGGTCGAGACACCGCTCAGAGGCTCCGAAACCGAAAGGGACCTGACCGTAATTCAGCTACGGTCGGTTCGATTATCAAAAGTAAACCCAGAGAATGGAGATTTTTTTTCAGCAACCAAGGATTTCGAAAGGAGATGCGATGTTATTTAACGACTTGAGGGATTGGATAGCCGGGGTTGAAAAGATGGGTAAGATTCTAAGAGTGTCAAAGGCTGATCGAGATAAGGAAATGGGCACAATTTATGAAATCGTCGCACGGAAACTCAAGAAAAGTGGGGTCTCAATCCTGTTTGACGACATTCCGGGCTTTGCGGGCCACCGGTGCTTATTTTCCACTTATGATGATCCTGAAATAATAAGCGCCACTATGAATTTTTCTCTGGTAGAAAATTATTCAACCTTGGACGTCGTCAGAGCGTATAAAGAAAAGATAAGAGCAGTGAGCCCTATCCCGCGAAAGGTGGTAGAGACAGGTCCCGTAATGGAAAATGTCGAACGAGGTGACGACGTCAATATGCTTCAATTCCCAGCGCCGCTATTGACGGAATTTGACGGTGGCCGATATCTGGGAACCGATCATGGGGTTATCATGAAGGACCCGGATGAAGGGTGGGTCAATGTTGGCACCTACAGAATGATGGCTCAGGACAAAAAGTCTATCAGCCTTTTTATATCCCCAGGTAAACAAGGACAGGTCATTCGAAAAAAATATCTTGACCGGAATCTACCCTGCCCGGTTGCGGTTACTTTCGGGCATTCTCCATTGTTGTCCTTGGTCTTCGGCACCGAGACACCGAATGGAATTTGTGAATATGATTATGCCGGGGGAATAAAAGGGGAGCCGATCGAAGTCATTGAGGGCCCCGAAACAGGCCTTCCTATACCGGCGCATTCCGAGATAGCCATTGAGGGCTATTGCATTCCTGGCGACAATGCGCCCGAAGGACCTTATCCAGAATGGCCCGATTACTATGGTAGTTCAAGCAGAAGCGAACCGCTCGTCAGGGTGAAGTCAATAATGTATCGAAATAATCCAATATTGTTAGTTTCCCATCATGTACGCGGCATATGCTTCTTTAGATCTCTGGTGCGATCGGCTTTGCATTGGGCGGAGTTAGAGAGTCTTGGTTTGAGGGACATAAAGGGAATTTGGCGCTATGAGGAAGGCGGCACAAGAGAGTTTAATGTCATTTCGATCAAGCAGAGATACTATGGCCATGCTAGACAAATCTTGCATCTTTTTTCTCAAGTCCCTGCTGGCGCCTATGCCGGACGATGGGATATCGTCGTGGATGGGGACATCGATCCTTCAAATATAAAGGATGTCGTGTGGGCTTTATCAACAAGATGTGATCCCGCTAAAGACATATCCTTTATCGAGAGAGCCAGGAGCACCCCGTTAGATCCGCTCGTGTTCGACAAGGAAAAAAATTACTACAACTCAAGGGCATTGGTAGATGCATGTATTCCCTATGAGCACTTGGGAGATTTTCCCAGACCTATTGGCGCTAGCGAGGAATACCTGGAGGAAACTTATAAAAAATGGCAGCATCTATGGGCGTGAATACATCGCGCCTATGGAGCCAGTCCGCCATCATGGCCCCGCGAGCAGGGTCTCTTTCCGTGGGAAAGGGCCTCAGCGAATCGCATCATGTAAAAAAGATTTCTCGCGGCAAGATGATTTCATTTCTCTTAAGACGTCTTTTCCACGGCGCCCTGGTTCTCTGGGTGGTCGCCAGCCTGACCTTTATTCTCTTGCGTCTGGCGCCGGGCGGGCCGTTTGAGCGCGAGCGCAAGCTGCCGCCCGAGGTGATCGCCAATTTAGAAGCGAAGTATCATCTCGACGAACCACCTCTGGCTCAGTACCTCCGGTATCTTTCCGGGATCCTGCGCGGCGACTTTGGCCCGTCCTACAAGTACCTCGACCGAGGTGTCAACGAGATCATCGCTGATACCCTGCCGACTTCCGCGCTGCTCGGTCTGCTCGCTCTCGGCTTCGCCCTGGCGCTGGCGCTTCCGCTAGGTTTGCTCGCCGCCTATTTCCGCGACTCGTGGATCGACCGTCTCTGCGTCTTCATTTCGACCCTCGGTATTTCCGTGCCGCATTTTATCTTGGGCGCCCTGCTGATTTGGGGAGTCGCGTTGCAGCTCGGTTGGTTGCAAGCCGGGCGCTGGGATGATTGGACCAGCGCGGTATTGCCGATGGCCACCCTGGGCGCGGCGCCCGCGGCCTATCTCGCCGCCCTTCTCCGTTCGACGCTTATCGAGACTTTCGGCGAAGATTTCATCCGCACCGCCCGCGCCAAGGGAGTCAAAGAAAGCGCCGTGGTGCTCCGGCACGCGCTGCGCCATTTGCTGATACCGGTGCTAACCGTGATGGGCCCGCTCACGGCGGCGTTGCTCACCGGTTCTTTCGTCGTCGAATATGTCTTCGCGATTCCCGGCATGGGGCGTTTTTTCATCACTGCGGTCACCGACCGCGACTACCCGCTGATCATGGGAGTCACGCTGGTTTACACCACGCTCCTGGTTGGAGCGAATCTTTTTGTCGATCTGCTTTACGGTTTGGTCGATCCGAGGATTCGCACGGAATGAACCGCCTAGCATGTTCAAGGTTCAAGGTGTGGAGCGGGGACTTTGAACGTTGAACTTTGAACTCCTATGTCAACTCGACTCGACAACCGAAATACCGTCCAACACGACCCTTGGCTCGCGCTGAGCCTGGGGTTCGTTCTCATGGTCACGTTGAGCGCAGCGCTGGCGCCGTGGTTTTCTCCCTACAGCGCCGGAGGACTGGAAGAGAAGCGCATCTTGGAAACGCCCAGCTACGCCCACTGGATGGGCACCGACGGTTTGGGCCGGGACCTTTTGACGCGCGTGCTCTACGGCGCGCGGGTGTCGATGACCGTGGGCGTCGGCACGGCCCTGATCGCGCTCGTTATCGGCACGATCTATGGACTCGTTTCCGGCTTCAGAGGCGGCGCCATCGACCAGCTCATGATGCGCCTGGTCGATATCTTTTACGGCTTGCCGGACATGCTGATCTTCATTCTGCTCTCGCTGGTCTTCGGCCGAAATATCGGGGGACTGTTAATCGCCTTAGGTATGGTATCGTGGGTGCGCTTCGCGCGCATCGCGCGCGGCCAGGTGCTGCAAGCGAAGGAATTTCTCTTTGTCGAAGGGGCCCGCGCCATGGGCGCCTCGCGCCGGCGTCTTGTGCTGCGCCATATTTTGCCCAACATCACCGGGCCGATCATCGTCACGCTGACCTTCAGCATACCATCCGCTATCCTTGCGGAGTCGACGCTGAGCTTCATCGGCATCGGCATCAACGATCCGTATAGTTCGTGGGGAACGAGTTGGGGCACGCTCGCCCAGGACGGCTGGCGCGCCATGCGCACCTATCCGCACATTCTTTTTTTCCCCGCGGCGGCAATCTTTCTCACCATCCTCGCCTTTAATTTTCTCGGGAACCACCTGCGCGACTGGCTGGACCCCAAGGGGCGATAGCCAGGGAAGAGTAAGGAGTAAGGGGACCGCCCCACTCCTAACTCCTTACTTCTCACTCCTCACTTACGGTTGCGGAGCCGGCTCACCCATCGCCCGCCGAGGGAGCCTATGGCCTCGTCGAGCTCCTGCACCCGGAGCATTCGGCAAAGGAAATAAAAACTGAGGGCCCCGGCGGCAATCGCCGACGGCACTTGAACTAGACGAAGCAGAGTTCCCTTCAGCGGTAGTTGCACGCCGACTTGCCAGTTCACCAGCCAAACGGCAATGGCCATGACAAAAGAGGCAAGACAAATTTTGCCGAAGGTCCGGCTCAGGTGGCGGCCTCCGATCCGTCCCAGCTTGCGGCGCATCAAGATCATTAGCAGCGCGAAGTTGACCAGCGCGACGATGGAGGTTGACATGGCGAGACCGACGTGGCCGTAGCGACGAACGAGCATCGAGTTCATCAGGTAATTAACGACGATGGAGCCCAGGCTGACGAGCATCGGCGTGCGCGCGTCTTTCAACGCGTAGAAGGCGGGCGAGAGCACCTTGACCGCGGCGTAGCCGGCCAAGCCGATGGAATAGGCAGCCAAAGCATCGGCGGTTTGGATGGTATCGTAACCGGTAAATTTTCCATGCTCAAAGATCAACGCGACGATGGGGCGTCCTAACACGATGAGACCGATGGCCGAGGGAATGCATAGAAGGAAAGTCAGGACCAATGAATGCGCCAGCGTCCGGCGAAATTCGAAGATGTCTTCCCGCGCGGCGCTACGCGAGATCGCCGGTAGCGTAGCCGTGGCGATGGCGACGCCGAATACGCCGATGGGAAACTGCATGAAACGAAACGCGTAGTTGAGCCACGAGACCGGCCCGTTGAGAACTTTGGCGGTGGTCGTATCGACGATAGCCGAAGCGAAGTTCGTATTCACAAAAACGTTGATCTGAACCGCGGCGACGCCGATGATCGCCGGGCCCATGAGCATGGCGATCTGGCGCAGTGCCGGATCGCTGAAGCTGAACATTGGGCGGTAGCGGTATCCCAGACGGCGAAGGCTCGGCCACTGTACCGCGAACTGAAGGAAGCCGCCGATCAACGTGCCGTAGGCCATGCCTTCGATGGCCGTGATGCCGAGGGGTTGGGCCAGCAAGAATCCTAAAAGCAATCCGCCGGCGATGGAACCGATATTGAAAAACGCCGAAGCGAGAGATGGAATACCGAAACGGTTGTTCGCGTTGAGCACGCCCATCGCCTGGGCTGCCAGGGCCACCAGGAGCAGAAACGGGATCATCACCCGGGTGAGATGGATCGTGAGATCTCCTTTGCCCGGCACATCGAAGAAGCCCGGCGCGATCCAAAAAACGATCGACGAAGCAAAGAACCACGCCAGGATCGAAATGACCGCGATGATGAGAACCATAGCCGTGGCGACGCGGTTCGCCAGGCGCGCGGCTTCATCCTTTCCTTTCGCCTCCAGTACCTGCGAAAACGTCGTGACGAAGGCCGCAGACAGCGCGCCTTCAGCGAGGAGATCGCGCAGAAGATTCGGTATGCGAAAGGCGGTTAGAAAGGCATCATACTGAAGCCCGGCGCCGAAAAAGGCAGCGAACACCTGGTCGCGCACCAGACCGAGCACGCGGCTGGCCATGACCGCGAGGCCGACCACGCCGGCTTGGCGCGCGACGCTCGGTGATGGTTGCGGAGTTTTTTCTGCTTCGGCGGTCGGCATGATCATTCGAAAAGCAAATTTCAAACAAATTAGCACAAAGGGACTTTGGCCGATACCATACGCACCGGCGGGTAGTTCAGTTTTGCCAAGATTTGTAGGGGCAACCCTATGTGGTTGCCCGTTCGCAGGGCGGGCATCCTTCGACTGACTCAGGACAGGCTCCGGCCGGCCCCTACATCGATGCGGCGTTGAAATCGAACCGAACCGCTACCAACCGTCGGCCCTGCTGCTGTTTTTCACGATAAACCCGCTCCAGCCGTCAACTTGACTTAGGCCTCGGCGCGACTTAATTTGGACCTATAAGGTCTCACAATTCGACGAAATACTCTGGAGGAGTCATGGCCAAAACTTTTCAGGAACTGATGGCCGAGGCGCGTAAGGAAGTGCCGGAAGTGAGCGCGCAACAAGTCAACGATCTCTTAAGAAACAACGGCAAGTCACCGGTAATCTTAGACGTTCGTGAGAGCGACGAATGGCGCCAGGGACACCTTGAAGGGGCGATTTCGCTACCGCGCGGCTTCCTTGAGATCAAAGTCGAGAGCACGCTGCCGGATAAAAATACGCCGATCATCGCCTACTGCGCCGGCGGCGTGCGCTCTCTAATCGCCGGCAAGGCGCTCAAGGAGTTGGGCTATCAGAACGTCACCTCCATGGCCGGCGGTTATGGCGCCTGGAAGAATGCCGGCTTCAAGTGGGTGCAAGACTTTCAATATACGCCTGAGCAGTTGGTGCGCTACAGCCGCCACTTTCTCTTGCCGGAAGTGGGCGAACACGGGCAGGCAAAATTGCTTCAAGCCAAGGTGCTGATGGTCGGGGCCGGTGGCCTCGGCTGTCCTTCCGCCTACTATCTGGCCGCGGCCGGCGTCGGCACACTCGGGATCATCGACAACGACGTCGTCGATAGTTCCAACTTGCAGCGCCAGATCCTGCACTCCAACGACCGGGTTGGAACGCCGAAGGTCGAGTCGGCGAAGAAAACATTGGAATCGCTTAACCCCGACGTCAAGGTCATTCCGTACCAGGCGAAACTCACGTCTGAAAACATCATGGAGATCCTCAAGGATTACGACCTGGTGGTCGACGGCTGCGATAATTTTCCGACGCGCTATCTCGTCAACGACGCTTGCGTGCTGACCGGGAAGCCCAACGTGCACGGCAGCATTTTTCAGTTCGAAGGCCAGGCCACGGTCTTTTATCCGGGCAAGGGCCCCTGCTATCGCTGCTTGTACCCCGAACCGCCGCCGGCGGAGATGGCGCCGAGCTGCGCCGAGGCCGGCGTGCTGGGCGTCCTGCCGGGACTCATCGGCGTCATCGAAGCGCTGGAAGCGATC
>JACPFE010000439.1 GCA_016183145.1 Deltaproteobacteria bacterium
CACACTTCGGGCACTTCGCGCTCGACCATTTTTTTGGCGCTCTTGATAGTCGTGACCAGGCCGCGCTCTTCGAGCTTGTTGTAGATAAAGGGTTTGAAAAGCTCGAGGGCCATCTTCTTCGGCAACCCACACTGGTGCAGCCGAAGTTCGGGTCCCACGACAATGACCGAGCGGCCTGAGTAATCGACGCGCTTGCCGAGGAGGTTCTGGCGGAAGCGGCCGGTCTTTCCCTTGAGCATGTCGCTCAACGATTTGAGCGGGCGGCGGTTCTGCCCGGTGATCGCCCGGCCGCGCCGGCCGTTGTCGAACAGCGCGTCCACCGCCTCCTGCAGCATGCGTTTCTCGTTGCGGATGATCATGTCCGGCGCGCTCAGTTCCATCAGCCGCTTGAGACGGTTATTGCGGTTGATGACGCGCCGGTAGAGGTCGTTGAGGTCTGAAGTCGCAAAGCGACCCCCGTCCAGCGGCACCAGCGGCCGGAGGTCCGGCGGGATGACCGGAATGACTTCCAAAACCATCCACTCGGGCCGGTTACCCGAGGTTTTGAAGGCATTGATGACCTTCAATCGCTTGGCCATTTTCTTGCGCCGCACTTCCGAATTGGCATCACGCATTTCTTGGCGCAGATCTTCGGAGAGCTTGGCGACATCGACCGCTTTGAGAATCTTGCGCACGGCTTCCGCGCCCATCCCGGCGACGAATTTTCCGCCGTACTCCTCCACCGCCTTGCGGTAGCGGACTTCGGTCAAGAGCTCTTTGTACTGGAGCGGCGTCTCGCCCGGATCGATGACGATATAGGATTCAAAATATAGAACTTTCTCGATGTCTTTGAGCGACATATCGAGCAGCGCGCCGATGCGGCTCGGCAGGCTCTTGAGAAACCAGATATGGACGACGGGCGTGGCCAGTTCGATATGACCCATCCGTTCGCGGCGGACCTTGGATTGAATGACTTCGACGCCGCATTTTTCGCAAACCACGCCGCGGTGACGCATGCGCTTGTATTTACCGCAGTTACACTCATAGTCCTTCGTCGGACCGAAAATCTTGGCGCAAAATAGACCGTCGCGTTCCGGCTTAAAGGTTCGATAATTGATCGTCTCCGGCTTCTTGACCTCTCCATGAGACCACGAACGGATCTTGTCCGGCGAGGCGATCGAAATTTTGATGGCGTTGAAAATTAACGGGTTCTTCGGCTTCTCAAATAAATTGAACAGATCTTCCATAGAAGGAACACCTCCGAGTTTAGCGGTCCGTCCTCACTGGGGTTACCTGCTTTTCCTCGACCAAATCGACATCCAGCCCTAAGCTCTGAAGCTCCTTCACCATCACGTTGAACGATTCCGGCAGCCCGGGCTCCAGAAGATTGTCGCCTTTAACGATCGCCTCCTACATGCGCGTCCTGCCGACGACGTCGTCGGACTTGACCGTCAACATCTCCTGCAGCGTGTAGGCGGCGCCGTAGGCTTCCAAAGCCCAGACTTCCATTTCGCCGAGGCGCTGGCCGCCAAACTGCGCTTTGCCGCCGAGCGGCTGCTGGGTCACCAGGGAATAGGGTCCGGTCGAACGGGCGTGGATCTTGTCGTCGACCAGGTGATGGAGCTTCATGATATACATGACGCCCACCGTCACTTTGCCGTCGAACGGTTCACCGCTGCGGCCGTCATAGAGCGTCACCTGCCCGGTGACCGGAAGGCCGGCCTTTCTGAGCAGATTGAAGACTTCCTCTTCTGCGGCGCCGTCGAACACCGGCGAGGCGATGCGCACGCCGTCGCGGTATTTTTCCGCCAGCTTGAGCAGGTCGTTTTCCTTGGCTCCGTCGATGATCTCGTTGGCCTCACGGCTATTGAGGTGTTCCTTGAGCCGCCGGCGCAGCCCGTCGCCGTCCTGGCGGTGCAGCCGCAGCAACTCATCGATCTGCTGCCCCAGACTGCGCGCCGCCCAGCCGAGATGGGCCTCGAGAATCTGCCCCACGTTCATGCGCGAAGGCACGCCCAAGGGATTGAGCACGACGTCCACCGGGGTGCCGTCTTCAAGATAAGGCAGGTCTTCTTCAGGCAGGATGCGCGAGATAACCCCCTTGTTGCCGTGGCGGCCGGCCATCTTATCACCAACTTGGAGCTTACGTTTGATGGCGACAAAGACCTTGACCATTTTAATGACGCCCGGCGGAAGCTCATCGCCGCCACGCAGCTTTTCGATTTTGGCTTCGAACTGGTCTTTGATCAGCTTGACCTGCGCCGCGGTGCTTTCAACAATGCGCCCGAGCTCCGCTTCCACGGATTCGTTTTCGACCCGGATCTCGCTCCAATAGGACATCGGCAGCTGATCGAGGTCTTCCTCGGTAAGCTCCTGTCCCTTGTTCAAGAGCACCTTGCGGCTATCGTCACTCAAGCGCCCCGCCAAGCGCCGCCCCACCAGCAGCTTTTTGAGCCGCCTGAGCGCGCCTTCCTGGAGAATGCGTACTTCATCGTGCTGGTCTTTTCTGAGCCGCGTGATCTCTTCGTCTTCAATGGCTTTGCTGCGCTCATCCTTGCTCAATCCCTTGCGCGAAAAAATCCGCACGTTGATGACGGTGCCTTCAACCCCCGGCGGCACCCGCAGCGAAGTATCGCGCACCTCGCCGGCCTTTTCGCCGAAGATCGCGCGCAAGAGTTTCTCTTCCGGCGAGAGCTGGGTCTCTCCCTTGGGCGTGATTTTTCCAACTAAAATGTTGCCCGCCTTCACTTCCGCGCCGATGCGGATGATGCCGCTGTCGTCGAGATCGGTGAGCGCTTCGTCGCCGACATTGGGAATATCCCGGGTGATCTCTTCGGGACCGAGCTTGGTGTCGCGTGAGACGCACTCGAATTCTTCGATGTGAATCGAGGTGTAGATGTCCTCCTTGACGACCCGCTCACTGATCAGAATCGAGTCCTCGAAGTTGTACCCACCCCACGGCATAAGCGCCACGAGCACGTTTCGCCCCAGAGCGAGCTCGCCCATTTCGGTAGACGGGCCGTCGGCTATCACGTCGCCGGCTTTCACCTGATCGCCGACCATCACGATCGGCCTTTGGTTGATGCAGGTGTTTTGGTTGGACCGCTGGTACTTGATCAGATTATAGATATCGACGCCGGTATCGCGCGCTCCCGAGGGCTTGTCGGCCTTGACGACGATGCGGGTTGAGTCGACGCTTTCCACGACCCCGTCGCGCCGCGCCACGATGGTAACGCCGGAATCCCGGGCCACAGTTTTCTCCATCCCCGTGCCGACCAGCGGCGCTTCAGTTCTGAGCAGTGGCACCGCTTGGCGCTGCATGTTCGATCCCATGAGCGCTCGGTTGGCGTCGTCGTTTTCCAAGAATGGAATTAAAGACGCCGCTACGCTCACCAGCTGATTTGGCGAGACATCCATTAAGTTGACTTCTTCGGGCCGCGCCATGATAAACTCGCCGCCCTTGCGCGCTGAAACCAAATCGACGGTAAACGTGCCGCGGCCATCGATGGGAGCGTTGGCCTGAGCGATCACGTGATCTTCCTCTTCGAGCGCGGATAGGTAACGGATGCGGTCGGTCACCCGGCCATTTTCAACTTCCCGGTAGGGGGTCTCGATAAAACCGAATTCGTTGACCCGCGCGTAGGTGGTCAGCGAGGCGATCAGCCCGATGTTCGGGCCTTCGGGCGTCTCGATCGGACAAACCCGGCCATAATGGGTCGGATGCACGTCGCGCACTTCAAACCCCGCTCTTTCGCGAGTCAACCCGCCCGGTCCGAGCGCGGAAAGGCGCCGCTTGTGGGTGATCTCGGAAAGCGGATTGGTTTGGTCCATGAATTGGGACAGCTGGCTCGATCCGAAAAACTCTTTGAGCGCCGCGGAAACCGGCTTGTAGTTGATCAGCTCCTGGGGCATCAGCGTCTCGATGTCCTGCAGGCTCATCTTTTCCTTGATCGCCCGCTCCATGCGCACCAGGCCGACGCGGAAATGGTTCTCCACAAGCTCGCCCACGGCGCGCACGCGCCGGTTGCCCAGGTGGTCGATATCATCGACGGAGCCGTTGCCGTTTTTGAGCTCCATGAGATAACGGACCACTTCCAAAATATCTTCCTTGCGCAACGTTCCCTGCTCCAACGGGATGTTGAGCTTGAGCCGGTGGTTCAACTTGAGCCGGCCGACTTTGGAGAGATCGTAGCGATCGGGATTGAAAAAGAGGTTGTTGAAAAAATTGGTGGCCGACTCCACGGTCGGCGGATCTCCCGGCCGCAAGCGGCGGTAGATTTCCAATATCGCATCCTGGGGGGAACGAATGCGGTCTTGGAGCAGCGTCTGGCGCAAATAAGGCCCGACGGGAGACTCCTCGATGAACAGGACATCGATTTGATGGATGCCTCTTTCACGAATCAGGTCGAGCTTGTCTTGGGTGATCTCGTGGTTGCATTCGACCAGCACTTCCTTGGTCTGCGGATCAATGATGTCGTGGGAAGCGACCCGGCCGGGAACCTCCTCCCAGGCTATGGGAACCTGCTTGATCCTGGCGGCCTCCATTTGGCGCAACACCGGGCGGGTAAACTTTTTGCCCTCCCTGACGATGATCTCGTTGGTTTTGGGATCACGCACGTCCGAGCCGACCTTGGCGCCGAGCAGATGATTGGGATTGAACACCAGAGCGGGCTTGCGCCCGTCGAAGACGATGGTATCGCTGCGGTAGTAATAGTTGAGCAAGTCCTCCGCCGTCATGCCCAACGCCCGCAATAACACGGTAGCGTGGAATTTACGGCGCCGGTCGATGCGCACGTAAAGAATATCGCGCGGATCAAATTCCAGATCGACCCACGAGCCGCGGTAGGGAATCACCCGCGCCGAATAGAGCAATTTGCCGCTGGCGTGGGTTTTCCCCTTGTCGTGTTCGAAGAAAACGCCGGGAGAACGGTGCAGCTGGCTTACGATCACCCGCTCGGTCCCGTTGACCATGAACGTGCCGTTGGTGGTCATCAACGGAATCTCGCCAAAATAGACTTCCTGCTCCTTGACGTTCTTAATGCTGCGCGAACCCGTCTGGCTGTCGACGTCCCAGAGCACGAGTTGGACCGTTACCTTTAAGGGCGCAGCGTAGGTCATCCCCCGTTGATGGCATTCCTCGACGTCGTACTTGGGCTCGCCCAGCGAGTAGCTGACGAACTCCAAGGATGCGGTCTCGTTGAAGTCCTTGATCGGGAAAACCGACTTGAAAACCTCCTGGAGACCGAGATTTTGGCGTTGCGCCGGCGCCGCATCCCTCTGCAGAAAAAGCTCGTAGGAATTCTTCTGAATCTCGATCAAATAGGGCAGATCGATAATCTTCCGGATCCTTCCGAAACTGCGGCGAAATCGTAAGTTATTGGCAATCTGATACGCCATGCCTGCTCCTCTGTCGAACGGTCGGCCATGAGTTAGTCATCGTATGCACAAGGGCAAACGCCGAAGGCCTATTTGATTTCGACTTTCGCCCCTTGTTCCTCGAGCTTCTTTTTGATCGATTCGGCTTCCGCCTTGGCCACGCCCTCCTTGACTGGCTTAGGCGCGCCATCAACGAGGTCCTTCGCTTCCTTGAGACCCAGTCCGGTGAGCTCGCGAACCACTTTGATGACTTGGATCTTTTTCTCGCCGACTTCGGCGAGAATCACGTTGAATTCCGTCTTCTCTTCCGCCGCCGCCGCCGGTCCGGCCGCCGCGGCCGCCACCGCCACCGGCGCCGCTGCGCTAACCCCCAGCTCTCCTTCGAGCTCCTTGACCAGAGCCGCGGCATCGAGCAGCGTCATGTTTTTGATGTAGTCTTTGACCTGTTCCCGTGATACCTCTGCCATAAAAATTCCCCCTTTGATTAGGTTCTCCTCAAGTACTTTGCTTATTCAGATTTTCCCTTGCGCAAGGTGTCCAACAGCCGCACCACTCTGGCCCCCGGCTCTTGAATCAGCCGCACCAACTGGGTCGCCGGCGCATTGATCATCGCCAGCAGCTTCGCTTGCAGCTCCGGCTTGCTCGGCATCTGCGCCAAAACTTTGACTTTGGCGGAATCCATGAACTGCCCTTCGAAGACCCCGCCTTTGATCGCCAGCTTGTCGTTGTCGTTGGCGAATTTGACGAGCGCTTTCGTGAGCATAACCGGATCATCGTAGGCGAAGACCCAGCCGTTCGGCCCTTGAAGCAATCGCTCCAGGTCGCCGTACGCGGTATCCTTGAGCGCGCGGCGCACAAGAGTGTTTTTAATAACCTGATATTCGCCTGAAGCGTGGCGGATCTCGCGCCGCAGTCGGGTCATCTGCGCCACCGTGAGCCCTCTATACTCGGTCACGATCGCCATCTTGGCTGCCCTTAAACGCTCGTGGACGGCTCCGACCGTCTCGGCCTTTTCTCCATGACTGGCGCGTGTCGTCACCAACTCTGTCATCATCTTCTCCTGACTTTGACCCCGATAAAAATGCGCCTGAGTTAGGCAGCCATGGCCCTGATCTGCGACAAATCTACTTTGATGCCTGGACCCATGGTCGTCGATACCGTGACGCCACGGACAAAATTACCCTTTGCCGAAGCCGGCTTCGCTCTGAGAACCGACATCAATACGGCTTTCGCATTATCGATCAATTGCTCGGGGCCGAATGACGCTTTGCCCACGGCAACATGGATAATGCCGGCCTTATCGACGCGAAATTCCAGTTTGCCGGCTTTGATTTCCCTCACCGCCTTACCGATGTCAACGGTAACCGTGCCGGTCTTAGGATTGGGCATGAGGCCGCGAGGACCCAAAACCTTACCGATGCGGCCAACGGCCGCCATCATGTCCGGTGTTGCCACCGTCTTGTCAAAATCGAACCAACCTTCGTTGATCTTCTTGATCAGCTCGTCGCTGCCGACGAAATCGGCCCCTGCTTCCTGCGCTTCCTTTTCCTTTTCCCCTTTGGCGAAGGCGAGGACCCGAACGGTTTTACCCATGCCGTGCGGCAAATTCACCGTGCCGCGAACATTTTGATCCGCCTGCCGCGGATCGACTCCAAGCCGGATCGCCATTTCCACAGTTTCGTCGAATTTCGCGCGCGCCGTGTCTTTCACCAGGCGCAAGCTGTCCTCCAAGGGATAGCGTTGAGTGCGGTCGACTTTGGCCAACGCGGCGCGATAGTTTTTCCCATTTCCACTCATGTTTTTCCTCTACACTAGAGATGGTCTCGACTTTTCCTGCCATCGACCCAGGATTACACCCATCCGTGCTTCAGCCCTCGACTTCCAGCCCCAGGCTGCGGGCCGTGCCTGCCACGGTTTTTTCCGCGGCCGCTAAGTCCTTGGCGGTAAGGTCCTTCAACTTAACCTCGGCGATTTGCCGAACCTGAGCGCGGGTCACCGTCCCGACCTTGTTCTTCCCCGGTTCTGACGAACCTTTTTCCAGACCCGCGGCTTTCTTGAGCAGAACCGACGCTGGCGGAGTCTTGGTGACAAACGTAAAGGAGCGGTCTGCATAGACCGTGATGATCACGGGAGTGATCATGCCTTGCTGGGCCTGGGTTGCGGCATTAAATGCCTTGCAAAACTCCATGATGTTTACGCCGCGTTGGCCCAATGCCGGACCTACCGGCGGGCTCGGATTCGCTTGCCCCGCCGGGATTTGCAACTTGATCTCACCGATAACTTTCTTCGCCATTTTGGTCGACCCTTCCGATTAGTTCCGTTCCACCTGCACGAACTCGAGCTCCACCGGCGTCGCCCGCCCAAAGATGCTGATCAGGACTCGTAGTTTTCCTTTGTCCGGGCGGACCTCTTCGACGACGCCATTGAAATCAGCAAACGGACCATCGACGACCTTGACGTTTTCGCCCACCGAAAACAAAACGCGCGGCTTCGGTTTGATCGCTCCTTCTTCCATCTGCTGGGTGATCGTCCTGACCTCTTCGTCGCTCACCGGCGGCGGCTGGGTGCTGCCGCCGACGAAGCCCGTCACCTTCGGCGTCTCCTTCACGATATGCCATGTGTCGTCATTCAGCTCCATTTGAACGAGAATATAGCCGGGGAAGAACTTCCGGGTAGAAGTCTTTTTCTTTCCCTTAACCAACTCCACGACTTTTTCGACGGGCACGAGAATCTCGCCGAAATAGTCCTGCTTGGCGAGCGACTTAACGCGCTCTTCAAGAGCGGCCTTCGCCTTCTGTTCGTACCCGGAGAACGTGTGAACGATGTACCATTGTTTCGCCATACGGGGGAACCTAAGACGTTAGTCGATAATCGCCTGAATGGCCTTGGTCAGGCCCAAGTCCACCACGGCCAAAAAGATCGAAAGCAAGACCACCACAACGATGACAACCAGCGTCGCCGCGTAGGTTTCCTTTCGGGACGGCCAGTGGACTTTTTTTAGCTCCAGCCACGCTTCCTTGAAAAAGTCGGTTCCTTGCCGAACGCTCTCGTGGACTTTTTGCATCCATTCTCCCATGAGGCCACCCAACGCGATGAGATGGCGGGTCAGGCAGGACTCGAACCTGCAACAACCGGATTTGGAGTCCGGCGCTCTAGCCAGTTGGAGCTACTGACCCCGGTATCTCCGTTAGACTTTGACCTCGCGATGCAAGGTGTGCGTCCGGCAAGCCGCACAGAATTTTTTGAGCGCGATTTTTTCTGTGGTTGTTTTTCTGTTCTTGGTCGACGTATAATTTTTGCGCTTGCATTTGTCGCAAGCAAATCCGATCAGTTCCCGCATGGCCGCAACCTCCCTCGCCCGGAGCTACTGGGTGACTTTTGTGACGACACCGGCGCCCACGGTCCGGCCGCCTTCGCGAATGGCGAAGTTTAAGCCCTGATCCATGGCCACGGGAGTAATCAGTTCGATCTCCACGTTGATATTGTCACCCGGCATGACCATCTCGGTACCTTCGGGTAGCTTCACGACTCCGGTAACGTCCGTGGTCCGGAAATAAAATTGCGGCCGGTAGCCATTGAAAAACGGGGTGTGCCGTCCTCCTTCTTCTTTGGTGAGCACGTAGGCCTCGGCATTGAACTTCGTATGGGGCGTTATACTGCCCGGCTTGGCCAACACCTGTCCCCTTTCGACCTCTTCACGTTTTGTTCCACGCAGTAGGACCCCGATGTTGTCGCCGGCCTGCCCTTCGTCGAGCAGCTTGCGAAACATCTCGACACCGGTGGCCACCGTCTTTTGAGTCGGCTTAAAACCGACGATTTCGATTTCTTCGCCGACCTTGATGACGCCGCGCTCGACTCGGCCCGTAACTACGGTACCGCGACCGCTGATCGTAAAGACATCCTCCACCGGCATGAGAAACGGCTTATCGATGGCCCGCGCGGGCTGTTGGATAAAGGAATCCACGGCGTCCATGAGCTTGAGGATCGAACCTTCACCGAGTTCCGATGGATCGCCTTCCAGCGCCTTGAGCGCACTCCCGATCACGATCGGCGTATCGTCGCCGGGGAATTTATATTTGGAAAGCAGCTCTCTCACTTCCAGCTCGACGAGATCGAGCAGCTCCTTATCATCGACCATGTCGGCTTTATTCAAATAGACCACGATGGCCGGAACCCCGACCTGACGCGCAAGCAGGATATGCTCCCGAGTTTGCGGCATGGGGCCATCGGCGGCTGAAACGACTAAAATCGCGCCATCCATCTGAGCGGCGCCGGTAATCATATTCTTGATGTAATCCGCATGGCCCGGGCAGTCCACATGGGCGTAATGGCGCTTATCGGTTTCGTATTCAACGTGAGCGATATTGATCGTAACCCCTCTTTCTCTTTCTTCGGGCGCTTTGTCGATTTGATCATAAGCCATGAACTGTGCCTTGCCCTGCTTTGACAAGACCTTGGTGATGGCAGCGGTCAAGGTGGTTTTGCCGTGATCCACGTGACCAATCGTGCCGATGTTCAGGTGGGGTTTTTTACGCTCAAACTTTTGCTTGCTCATCTCATCCTCCTATTGATCTGCCAGTCCGTGAATTGCTCGACTCATTTTTCATTCGTTGCACCACTCTCGCACAGTCACAACCCAGGCGAAAGCCCAGGAGCGGGATTGAACCGCTGACCTCGTCCTTACCAAGGACGTGCTCTACCGACTGAGCTACCTGGGCCTATTTATCATTGGCTTATGGCATATAGCATGTGGCTGCTCTCTCGACATTGCAGCAGTCATACGCCATCTGCTATCAGCCAAGTTCAGATTGGAGCGGGAAACGGGACTCGAACCCGCGACCCCGAGCTTGGAAGGCTCNNNCCCGCACGATATGTTTTTTGGTGGAGAGGGAAGGATTCGAACCTTCGAAGGCATCGCCGGCAGATTTACAGTCTGCTCCCTTTGGCCACTCGGGAACCTCTCCTCTTTCTCCCCAACTCCAACGGCCTCAAAACGAACATTAAACCAAATACCTGGTCAGCCTGTTTGAGGTTCGCGAAACATCACGGCGGTTTTACTGGAGCTGGCGATAGGACTTGAACCTACAACCTGCTGATTACAAATCAGCTGCTCTGCCGTTGAGCTACGCCAGCTTTGTCCATAATAAAACTTCGCGCGCCAACGCCACCGCTTCCTGCTCGCTTCGAGTCCCGCAGCAGTAAGAGCTACTTGTCAACAGCTTTCAGTTATTCGTTTTGTATGGATCCTGGACCCAAAAGACAAACCCAACCGTCGTAGTTAATTACCCATCGCAAACAGGTATTTAAAGCACCTTCAAATCAACATGTCAAGAGGAAATACACTAAGTTACTTAAATTCCAGCACTCTTCCCATGAATGACCTATTATCTTTTACCCTCACCGTTGTCAATGCGCACTTGGCGGCGCAGGAGCTCGTAGAGAAACACGGCCCCAGCGACCGCGACGTTGAGGGACCCGATCTTACCCAGCATCGGGATACCGACAAGAAAATCGCATTCCCTTTGAATCAGCGGCCGAATCCCGCTACCTTCACTACCCAAGACAATTCCCAAGCGATCGGGAAAATCCCGGCAGTAAAGGTTCTCTTCGGCCCGAGCGTGAAGACCGACGATCCACAAACCTCGCTCCTTTAGGGCGGCTATTGCCCGCCGGAGATTTGTAACTTTGTAAATCTTGAGATGATGGACCGCGCCCGCGGATGCTTTAACGACGATGGGGGACAACCCTACCGAGCGGTCTTTAGGAATCAAAACATGCTGAATGCCCACGGCCTCCGCAGTGCGCAAAACGGCGCCGAAGTTTCGGGGATCCGTCAGCCCATCCAAAAGCAGGATCCACTGCGAATTCGGAGAATCGGAAAGGTGTTGCAGTAAATCAGAAAAGTTCGAATAGCTGAACCCGCGGACTTTCGCCACCACCCCTTGGTGTCGCTGTCGGTTCGCTAAGCGATCCAGAAGACCGGACTCGACGTAGGTCACGCGCAATCCAAGCTGGCGGGCTATGGCCTCAACGGACCTTAGGTTCGGCCTTTCGGAGCCTTTGCCAATCAGGATTTCCCGCACATCGGTCGGCGATGCTTTCAGCTTTTCCAGGACCGGGTTGAGGCCAAAGACAATATATGGGTCATCTTCCATAGCCTGAGCTCCTTTTTACATCGGAGGATTTTACAAAAATAGCGCCACAGGATACCATCAGCGCATCGTGATGCCAAAAACGCTTTCCCGTTACCTCGTTAGCGAAATTTTACCACCTTTTTTATTCGGGCTTGCGGCTTTTACCTTCATTCTCTTTATCGCCCGTCTGTTAAAGCTTATCGAGCTTGTGATAGCTCGCGGCGTTCCGATCGTTCAAATCGGCAAATTGCTCTCGCTCATTTTGCCCACTTTCCTCGAAATGACCTTTCCGATGGCATTCCTCCTAGCGATCCTGCTGGGACTGGGAAGGCTGTCGAATGACCAAGAACTTCTCGCGATGAAGGCCTCGGGCGTCGGTCCGCACCAGATACTTGGTCCGATCGCCGCGGTGGCGGTAATCGTCGCGGTGATTACCCTGAGTTTGACTATGTTCGCTCGACCCGCCGCCAATCTTGCTCTTAAGAAAGAGCTTTATCACATCGCCAAGAGTCGCATCGGAACTGCACTGAAGGAAAAGGTATTTAATGATGACTTTCCAAAAATCCTCATTTATGTAGAGGAGCTCATCCCGCCGGGTGATACGGCCCAAGGGGTTCTCATCGTCGATACGCGCGCGCCCGCTAGAGAGCAAATTATTCTCGGAAAAGTGGCGCTCATCACAACCGACGAAGAAAGCAACACATTACGGTTCAAGCTGTTTGACGGAACCGTTTACGAAAAAGAGAAAAATCGCCCGGGTTTCAGCCAGACCCGTTATAATATTTACGACTTCAAGCTCGATTTGGATGACATGACGGGCTCGATCAAGCGTCGAGGGCCGGGACCAAAAGAAATGTCCTTCCGGCACCTCAACCGGACCATTCGACAGAAGCTTGATGAAGGCAACCGGGCGATACCGGAACGTGTAGAATTGCAGCAACGGCTCTCTTTTGGCTTTATTCCTCTCGTTTTCTGTCTGTTAGGTGTGGCGCTCACACTCTTGCCAAGATCGACCCGGGCCAATCGCTCGTGGGGTTTGATGCTTTCTTTTTTCTGGTTGCTTGTCTACTATGTCGTGCTATCCTTCGGCAAGGCGCTGGGAGATAAAGGTCTTCTTCATCCGATCCCAGCCCTGTGGCTTCCCAACATACTCGTGGGAGGCGTCGCCGTCTATTTCTACTGCAAGGCGGTCCGCGAATCGCCGTTGTCATTGCAAACGAGAACGGAGCAGGCTTGGGGCACAGCCCGCCGTTATCTGGCAAGCATTAAACGAACTAAAAACGCGTAAGAGTGAAAACGTGGAAACCAGAGTAAGAATCGGCTTTCTTCCCTTAGGCGGCATTCTCGATGGCTATTTGGCAGGGGGATTCCTGCGCATATTTGCGATTACTTTGGTTTGCACTACGTCTCTCTATTTGATTGTAGATTTTTTCGACAACGTCGGCGCTTTTATCACCACCGACGCTTCCACCTGGACTGTTATCCGGTACTTTTTCTATAAGGCCCCGCTGTCAACCTCGCGTGTCATCGGCTTCGCGACTTTGTTTTCAACGCTATTCTGTCTTGGCATGCTCACGCGATCTCAAGAGATTACCGCCATGCGGTCTAGTGGAATCAGTGTTCCGCGTATCACGCTTCCGCTGCTGATCCTCTCGGTGATCATCTGCCTATTCACGTTTTTTTGGAACGAGACCCTGGTACCGATCTTTGCCCACCAGGCTCAAACGATTTACCGGACCGAAGTCCGCAAGAAGCAGCAGAAAAGTTTGTTAGGAACGGCGGACATATGGATGCGGGGATCCGCCAGCTTCGTCAATGTCGACGACTTCGACCCGGCGACGAATACGTTGCATGGCGTCACCGTCTTCCTTCTCAATCGTGATTTCACTCTGCGGGGCTTGGTAGATATCCCAGCCGCGAAATGGAATGGCCGCGTTTGGGAAGCGGTTCAAGCAACCGAATGGAGGGTTCCGAAGGACGGCAAAGTCGTAGGCCAAAAAACTACCGACGCTGTCCCGATATCGGACTCTCCTGAGGATCTGAAACTCCTCGCCCGGGACGCTGACGCATTTTCCTATTTCGACTTGCAAAAACAGATTGCCGACATGAGAAATAAAGGAATGGATACGACTCGCTATGAAGTCGATCTTCAGTCAAAGCTGGCCCTGCCGTTGATCTCTCCGTTGGTGGTCCTTATCGCGATTCCATTCGCTCTGAAGCGACAAATGAGCGGTAGCATGGCATTGAGCTTCGGAGTCGCGATGCTGATCGCCTTTGGATATTGGGTCCTTGCAGCCTTTTGCATCTCACTCGGTCACAGCGCCGCGTTGCCGGCGTGGGTGTCCGCATGGATTCCCAATGTCATATTCGCCATGATCGGGCTTTTCTTCTATACCGCTGAAGAATGATCGGACGGCCGCCGCTGCGGACCCAAAACGGGACTTAGCGTTTTGAGTACTGCGGACGCTTGCGCGCTTTATGGCGGCCGTACTTCTTTCGTTCCACCGCGCGCGGGTCCCGAGTTACGAAACCGGCTTTTTTCAACGGCGAACGAAACTCCGGATTGGCCAGCATGAGTGCCCGGGTAATCCCGTGGCGGATGGCACCTGCTTGGCCCGAACTACCGCCGCCTTTAACGTTCACGTCGACATCAAAACTCGTTCCTGTTTGCGTGACGTCGAAGGGCTGCAAGACAATCATTCGCGCCGTCTCACGGCCAAAGTATTCCTGCAAGGAGCGGCTGTTGATCGTGATGAGGCCCTTGCCTTGCTTTAGCCAGACGCGAGCTACGGAAGTTTTTCTTCGCCCGGTCGCGGTAAATGCTTTTTCCGCCATAGATCCTGTGCTCCTATGCCTCGATCACCAGAGGCTGCGGCTTCTGCGCGTCGTGGGGATGCTGCGCGTCCGGATAAACTTTGAGTTTGGTAACGAGCTTTCGGCTCAGGCGGTTTTTCGGCAGCATTCCTTTGACCGCGAGCCGCACCAGCTCCTCCGGTTTTTCCGCCAGCATCTTTGCCGCGGTTCGTTCGCGAATTCCGCCCGGATATTCGGTGTGTCGGTAATAAACTTTTTTGTCCAGCTTCTTGCCCGAAAGCTTAACGCCGCGCGCGTTTATGACGATGACAAAATCACCCGCGTCCACGTTGGGCGTAAAGACCGGCTTATGCTTTCCGCGCAGCACCCTGGCGATCTCGGTCGCCATGCGTCCCAGTATCTTACCCTGCGCATCGACGACGTACCATCGTCGTTGCGCCAAAGCTTCGGCAGTCTTCATCTTCGCTGTCCTCACTCATAAAAAATCTCTCTTGCCGCTCCGCAAATTAAGGTGGCGGGGCCGACGAGACTCGAACTCGCGACCTCCGGCGTGACAGGCCGGCGTTCTAACCAACTGAACTACGACCCCGACAAATTTTAGTTTCGAGTTAGATCCTTCCAGTGCCGATCCGCAACTCGAAACTCAAGACCCGGAACTCGAAACGCCAACGTTTCTGGTGGGCGGTACAGGATTTGAACCTGTGACCCCCGGCTTGTAAGGCCGATGCTCTCCCGCTGAGCTAACCGCCCTTTCGGCTGAAAACACCCAGCCTTCGCCTCGGCTGGCAACGGCCCTTTTGCCCTGTAAATTACGCCTGTCGTCAAACTGAGGAGAAGAATCTAGCTGAGGGAATCTTTTAAAGTTTTCCCGGCCTTAAACTTAGCGGCCCGAGAGGGAGCAATTTCGATTGTTGCTCCGGTCTTCGGGTTTCTTCCCAATCGTCCTTTTCGCTCGGAAACCGAAAATGTGCCGAACCCCGAGATGTTGACCTTCTCTCCGTTCTTCAGAGCATTTACCAAATGGTCAAATAAGCCGTTAACCAATTCTTCCGCCTTCGGTCGGGGCATTTCATTGCGCCTTGCGAGCAAATCGATCAAGTCAGCTTTGGTCATCCTAACAACTCCGCCCTTCGATACAATGAGCCGCAGGGCAATGATGGGGGTATATAGCAGCAGGAGCGCCGGGTGTCAAACCACCCGGCGCTTTTTGCGCACGCAAACTGCTACTGCGGCAGGATTTCTGGGCTTGGAGTTTCTTCTACTTTGTCCGCGAAAGGCGGGGTTTCGTCTTTGGATTCTTCCTGGTCGGCGCGGCTCTTCAGGAAATTCTCCGGATCGCGGATCACCAACGCTTTCTTGAGAACGTCATCCATATGAGCCACCAGCACCAACTCCACGGTTTTCAACACCGTGGCGGGTATCTCTTCGATATCTTTCTCATTCTCCGCCGGAATCAATACTTTCTTGATTCCCGCGCGGTGCGCCGCCAAAACCTTTTCCTTGAGACCGCCGATGGGCAGAATCGCACCTCTTAGAGTAATCTCGCCGGTCATCGCCAGGTCATTATAAACCGGGACCTTGATCAGCGCGGAGACCAGAGAAGTCGCCATGGTGATTCCCGCCGATGGTCCATCCTTGGGAATCGCCCCTTCGGGTACGTGGATATGCACGTCAACTTTTTGATAAAAATCCTTTTCCAATCCCAGGTCGACCGCCCGCGAACGCACGTAGCTCATGGCCGCCTGAGCCGATTCTTGCATGACGTCGCCGAGTTTACCCGTGATGAGGAGCTGCCCTTTGCCCGGCATGATAGTCACTTCCGTCGCCAGGATCTCACCGCCCATTTCGGTCCAAGCCAGCCCCGTGGCCACGCCGATTTTCTGCTCCGCCTCCACTTTGCCGTAACGAAATTTAATCGCGCCCAGATATTTGTGCAGGCTCTTGGTGCCGACTTGAATATGCGCGTTGCGGTCCTTTTTCACCACCTCCACGGCGACCTTCCGGCAGATCGCGGCGATTTCCCGCTCAAGATTTCTCACGCCGGCTTCTTTAGTGTAGTGGCGGATGACCCCTAGGATGGCATTGTCGGCAAAGGCGACGTTCTCCGCCGAGAGGCCGTTCGCCTCGATTTGTTTGCTGAGCAAATATTTCTTCGCGATGCTGAGCTTCTCGAGCTCGGTGTAACCGGCGATGCGGATAATTTCCATGCGGTCCTGGAGCGGCCGGGGAATGCGGTCCAGCGTGTTCGCCGTGGTGATGAACATCACCTTCGAAAGGTCATAGTCCAAATCCAAGTAATGATCGTTGAATGTCGTGTTCTGCTCCGGATCCAAAACTTCGAGCAGAGCCGAGGACGGATCACCGCGAAAATCCGTCGACATCTTGTCGATCTCATCCATCAAGAACACCGGGTTGCTCGAACCCGCCTTTTTCATCGATTGGACGATTTTCCCCGGCAACGCGCCGATATAAGTGCGCCGATGGCCGCGGATCTCGGCTTCATCCCGCACGCCGCCGAGGGACACCCGGACGAACTTTCTGCCGGTGGCTCGCGCGATGGAGCGCCCGAGCGAAGTCTTGCCGACCCCCGGAGGCCCGACCAAACAGAGAATCGGCCCTTTGATCTTTCCCACCAAACTTTGGACCGCGAGGTACTCCAGAATCCTTTCCTTTACTTTCTCCAGGCCGTAGTGATCTTCTTCAAGCACCTTTTCGGCTTCGTTAATGTCCAACTTGTCGTCGGTAAACTCGTTCCACGGCAGACTCAAGATCCAGTCGATGTAGTTTCGCACCACCGTTGCCTCCGCCGACATCGGCGACATCATCTTGAGTTTTTTCAGCTCCTTATCGACTTTGTCCTTCGCTTCGGCGGAGAGTTTTTTCTGCTTGAGCTTGTCCTCGATCTCTTGAATCTCGTTTTTAAATTCGTCCTTTTCGCCCAGTTCTTTCTGGATCGCGCGCATCTGTTCGTTCAGATAATACTCTTTCTGCGAGCGCTCCATCTGTTTCTTGACACGGGAGCGAATGCGCCGCTCGACCTCGAGGATTTCGATTTCCGCGCGCATATGCCCTAAAACCTTTTCCAGGCGCTCCGCCGCGTTGAAGGTTTCCAAGAGATTTTGCCGGTCTTCGATCTTGATTCCAAGGTGGGCGACGATCGTGTCAGCCAAGCGCCCCGGATCGTCGATGGAGGACACCGACATGACCATTTCAGGAGGAATTTTCTTTTTTAGTTTAACATAGTTTTCGAACGTCGTATGCACTTCCCGGGTCAATGCATCCACTTCCGTGCTTCGTTCCATGATATCCGAGAGCTCTTCGACCTCGACCAGGAAGAAATCCGGATTGTTAGCAAAGCGGAGAATTTTCGCCCGCTTCTTGCCCTCGATCAGCACCTTAACGGTTCCGTCGGGAAGCTTGAGCATCTGGACCACCGTCCCTAACGTGCCGATCCGGTAGATGTCGTCCTCGGACGGTTCGTTGGTCTTGGCGTCCTTCTGGGAAGCGAGAAAGATCAGGCTTTGTTTTTGCGTCGCATCCTCTAACGCTTTGATCGACCGGTGCCGGCCGACGAAAAGCGGCACCACCATATGAGGAAAGACGATAATGTCCCTCAGCGGGAGCAACGGAACTCGCGTCTGGCTCCCGGATGGGTCTTTGTCGTCCTTTTTGTCGTTGCGAAATAGCATAGGATTCCCTTCTAAGCGCTTTCTGCGGCCTTGGTGTATACGACGATGGGTGGTTCGTTCCTATCAACCACGTCCTCGGAAATGACAACTTCCTTGATATTGGGCTGAGAAGGCATGTCGTACATGATATCCAACATGATGTTCTCCATGATCGCCCGCAAACCGCGCGCGCCCGATTTTCTTTTCATCGCTTCGCGCGCGATGGAACGAAGCGCCTCTTCGGTAAACTTAAGATGCACGCTTTCCATATCAAAGAGCTTGGAGTACTGCTTGGTAAGCGCGTTTTTGGGCTCTTTGAGAATGCGCACGAGGGCGGATTCATCCAATTCGTCGAGCGTCGCGATGACCGGCAAGCGGCCGATGAATTCGGGGATCAGGCCGAATTTCAGGAGATCTTCCGGCTGCACGTCATGGAGCAGCTCGGTGGCTCGTCTGCCGTCTTTGTCATCGAGCTGGCCGCCGAATCCCATGCGTTTGCGCCCCGTCCGCTTACGGATAATATCCTCCAGGCCGACAAAAGCGCCGCCGCATAAGAAAAGTATGTTGGTGGTATCGACCTGAAGAAACTCCTGCTGCGGATGCTTCCTGCCCCCCTTGGGCGGCACGCTCGCCATGGTGCCTTCGATGATTTTGAGCAGCGCTTGTTGAACTCCCTCGCCCGACACGTCGCGCGTGATCGACGGGTTGTCCGATTTTCTCGAGATCTTATCGATCTCGTCGATATAGACGATTCCCCGCTGCGCTTTTTCCACGTCGTAGTCGGCGGCCTGCAGGAGATTGAGAATAATATTTTCCACGTCTTCGCCGACGTAACCGGCTTCGGTCAGACTCGTGGCGTCAGCGATGGTGAAGGGAACCTGGAGGAAGCGGGCCAGCGTTTGGGCCAGCAGAGTTTTTCCCGAACCGGTCGGACCCAAAAGCAGTATGTTGCTTTTCTGCAGCTCGACATCGCCGGTCACCATCTGGCTGTCGATGCGCTTGTAGTGATTGTGAACAGCCACCGCCAAGATTTTTTTCGCGCGCTCCTGGCCGATCACGTATTGATCGAGGACCCGTTTGATCTCCGCCGGCTTGGGAACGTTGGACGAAGAGCTGAGGTGCTCGTCGCGGTCAACCTCTTCGGCGATGATATCGTTGCACAGATCGATGCATTCATCGCAGATGTAAACGGTCGGCCCGGCGATGAGCTTGCGAACCTCGTCCTGGCTTTTGCCGCAGAAAGAGCAAACGAGATTGCCGGACCCGTGTTCACCGTGCTTTGGCATAGAACCCCCGCTGGCTGAGGTTATTTCTTCAGACTTCCTTCCGGCCGGGTCGTAATGACCTCATCGACTAGACCATATTCCTGAGCCTGTTTCCCGGACATGAACATATCGCGATCGGTGTCCTTCTCGATTTTCTTCAGCCCCTGTCCGGTATGCTTCATCAGTATACTATTGAGTTCTTCGCGCATACGCAGGATTTCTCGCGCCTGGATGTCAATATCGGCGGCTTGCCCCTGAAACCCGCCCAAGGGCTGATGAATCATGATGCGCGAATGGGGCAGCGCGAAGCGCTTTGCTTTGGCGCCAGCGGCCAATAATATCGCTGCCATGCTGGCCGCCTGGCCGACGCAAACCGTCGAGATTTGCGGCCGGATGTATTGCATGGTGTCGTAAATCGCGAGACCCGACGTCACCGAACCGCCGGGACTGTTGATGTAGAAAAAAATATCCCGTTCGGGGTCTTCGGATTCGAGAAAAAGCAACTGCGCGGTTATGACGTTGGCAACGTCATCCGTGATCACCGATCCGAGAAAGACAATTCGATCTTTGAGTAGGCGAGAATAGATATCATACGCCCGCTCTCCGCGTCCCGTCTGTTCAACCACCATCGGGATGAAGTTCATGTTTCGGGAAGCTCCTTAACGACAAAAAACATTTTAGCTTTTTTCGCCCGGCTCATCAACCACTGAGGGCGGCGGATCGATCTGCGCAACCTTCGCCCTTTCAAGTAAATAGCTTACCGTCCGGTCGAAGACTAACTGGGCGCGTAATTCGTCACGGGCATCCGGCCTGGAATAAATGTCGCGCACCGTTTTTGCCCGTTCGCCGGCGGCACGGACCAACTGATCGACTCTTTCCCGTACGTCGTTTTCCGTGACCTCGATTTTTTCGAGCTGAGAGATCCTCTCGATGAGCAGCGTGGCCCGGACTTGGCGCGCGGCCCGGGTCTCGAGACTCTTTCGCGTCTCATCCGGAGAAGGCGCCGGACTGGAATCGGACGGCGGCTGTCGAGAGGCCTGCTCTTGATAGCGCTCCATGAGGTACCGGGTCTGCCGTTCCACCATCGAGCCGGGCGGCGTTATGGGATGCTTCTCAATGAGCCGACCGATGAGCTGCTCCTTCAGCCCCTCATTTTGAATATGCTTGATCTCATCTTCGAGGCGGGCGCGAATCTTTTCTCTCAACTCTGCCAAAGACGCGCATTCACCGTGATCCTTCGCGAAGTCATCGTCAAGAGCGGGTAATACCTTCTCTTTGATCTCCCGCGCAACCAGAGAAAAATCGACGGTTTTGCCGGCGATTTCCTTGTTCGGGTAATCGTCAGGATACTTGATCTGAACCGTCCGCTGTTCTCCCAATTCGAGTCCGGCAACCGCGTCTTCAAATTGCGGCAACGCGTGTCCGCCGCCGACTTCAAGCACGTAGTTTTCTCCCTTGCCGCCGGCAAACGGCTTGCCGCCGATGGAGCCTTCAAAATCCAGAGTCGCAAAATCGCCACGCTGTACGATCTTTCTGTCACCCACCACCTCCAAGCGCGCGTGCCCTTCTTGGAACCTGCCGAGGGCCGCCTGCACTTGAGCGTCCGAGATGGTTAGCTTAACTTTTTGGAGTTCCACGCCCAAGTAATCCTTGGCTTCGATTTCGGGCTTGACTTCAAACACGGCGGAAAAAGAAAACGGCCGGCCCTCCACCAGCTCATTGGCTTCGACTTCCGGCCGGGAAACGATTTGAAGACCCCTTTCCTTGATCACCTCGCCCAGGGATTCCTCTACAAGATGGGATCGAACCTCTCCCTTGATTTCGTCACCATAGATCCCCTGCAACACGTGGCGCGGTATCTTACCGGGACGAAAACCTTTAACGCGAACCCGTTGTCCAAGATTCTTATAGGCGCGGGAAAATTCGCTCGTGACCGTCTCCGGCGGCAGCTCGACGCTGATTTTTCTCTGGACGGGACCTAATTCATTGACATCTATTTTCATGACCGTAGCCAAAGCGTGACTTGGTTCCTTCCCGTGCAATACGAAATAAGCACAAACGCGCGCTCATAGCCATAAGGGGATAACCACCCGGTAACCAATCTTTCTCGTGGCGCGATACCGGCAGTCCTTGGTGCGAGAGGGGGGACTCGAACCCCCACGGTTGCCCGCTAGATCCTAAGTCTAGTGCGTCTGCCAATTCCGCCACTCTCGCATGCAAAACGACCGAAAATAAGAGACCTTTCCACGTTTGCCAATTGAGTATGGAGAGTAGGAAACACGCCGGGGCAAGTCAAGTGCAGGGGATGCAATGCCCATAACAATACCACGAACCGCGCCGGACAAGCGACAAACTATCGCACAAAATTAGCAGAATTACCGTCCGATGGAGGGATCGGAAAAGGGAGTAAGACAATTCCCTCGCCGACGTTCAAGGCCTATCGGCGCGCCGCACGGCGCATTCGGCGCAAGGGCAGAGCGATCTTAAGTAATCGTAGGTGTAGATTCCTGTGCTGTGACCGTCGCGCCATCTAAATTCGACCGCATAGTTTCCTACCCCGCGAATCTCTTCCAGGGCCGCCCCCGGGACTGAGATGAAGCGGGTCTGCGCCCCATGCCCCTGACACAACGCACATGGGCAATAGCCGCGAAGATATTCTTGCTCATACTCCCCCACGTGGCCGTCATTCCAAGTGATCCGAATGGTCCCTTTAGCTTTGGCATGGTTAATTTCCGTGGGGAAGCAAGTATTCATGGAATCGGTATTGACTGGGTTTGTGATGAACCTGATTCAGACCAGATCTGGTAGTGGTTACAAGAACAAAGGCGCAGCACCCGTAATTACAGTTCGACCAAAAAATCTCCCGACACCGTCATAAAACCAACTTTTGTCCGGTTGACCAGATAAGGTCGTGGTCCAAGATCGGGACGGTTAAGCAGCGTCGCATTCGTGACGGGAATAAATCTTGTCTTAACCATCAATAGCTCCTGAAGCGCGCCTCCTGGAACGATATGAATATTCCCCTGAAGCCAATACGGGCCAACACTAAGCAACGCTCTGCTGGTGTTCTTTTTAACGTACAGACTTTCGAGACCCGGCCGGTCATTGCGCAACTGGGAACTGAGATCAGCAATCAAGAACACCTCCTGCATATAAATGAGGTACTGATCAGAGCCGGCCACGATGATTTTCCGCTCCAAGTTTTCCAGCGTAGCATCTCGCAGCGAGAAAACCTCGTCGCCGCCGCACAACGTCAAATAGTTGCTCAGCCGATCCTGGTTGGTGACGAGAACGCCCCGCACCACCGCCGATTGAAGGTAGACCTCCAAAGACATTGTATACGTTAGGTTTTCTTGCGGAGCCATCTCTTGTCCCAGCCGGGAGAACCCATTCCGGCGCGACGTAAATATAATTATCTCACTACTAGCCCGGCTAGACAACTGGCGCCCGGCGAAGGGCGCATATGGATGAACGCGGCAATCAATCGGGTGAAGTTCGGCCAAGCGCGTCGTAGGAAAACGAAGTGACTCGCCCTTCGTTGTTCGTGATCGAAGTCAATCGGTTCAGCGCGTCGTCGGTGTATGTCGTCAGCCCCGCGGCGGATCGA
>JACPFE010000440.1 GCA_016183145.1 Deltaproteobacteria bacterium
CCGGCATGTATGCGCAACTGACAACGGGCAAACCGGTACAGATTATCTCTCGCACCAGCGCGAAATCGCCCGCTCATTACTTCGAAGTCCAGATCGATACTAAGAAAAACGAGCCGCGGATTTTCGAGAACAAGAAGATCGACTGGGAGAACCACCGTGGAACCCAGGTGACCCTCGAAATCGAGGGCCGCTATCAGAAGGGGCGCGCCTCGGTGGATGAGTATCTCGAGCAGGTCGCCATCGCCAATCCGCACGTCAAGCTCGTCTACCACACGCCGGAGGGAGAGATCAAAGAATATCCCCGGACCATTGAAGAGCTGCCGCCCCAGCCGCGTGAAATCAAGCCGCACCCCTACGGCATCGAGTTCGGCATGCTGCTCAAAATGCTGCACGACACCAAGAGCCACTGGCTCTCGGGATTTCTGTCCAGCGAGTTCAGCCGGGTCTCCGCCAATCTCGCCCAGGAAATCTGCAAGGCCGCAAAGATCGCACCGGACACAAGACCGCGAAACCTTCACGGCGCCGCGGCTGAGGCGCTCTATAAAACGATCCAGTCCACCAAGATCATGGCGCCGCCGTCAAACTGCATCTCGCCCATCGGCGAGAAGGCGATCCTCCATGGGTTGTACAAGCAAATCAAAGGAGATTTTTACACTGCGGTGACACGGCCGCCGGCCGTTTACCGCGGCAATCCTTTCGTGATCGAGGCGGGCCTGGCATTTGGCAAGGGACCGGAACAGGCGGCGGAGAAAGCGGAAGAGCCCAAGGCACCACTCGCCGAAGGCGAGCAGCATGATGACGACAACGAGTTGGCCCGGGTCATCCGCTACGCCAACCGCGTGCCGCTGCTCTATCAGCAGTCCGGCTGCGCGACGTTCGAGGCCGTTCTCGACACCACCTGGCGCAACTACGGCGTGTCGCAATCGAGGGGCGCGCTGCCCGCCGGTCCCATGGTGATTTTCGTCCACATGGCCTCGGTGTGGGTGCCGTTCACCAGCGAGTCCAAAGAAGCGATCGCCGATTACGACGAGATCCGCAAGGAAATCCGGCTCGCCCTGCAAGAGTGCGGCAGGCGGCTCGGCGTATTCTTGCGGCGGCGCGAGCACGCCAAGAGCGAGTTTCGCCGGCGCAATATCTTCGAACTTTATATCGAAGAGGTCGTCGAGGCGTGCGCCCGCTTGAAGGGCGGCAAGCTCGCCAAAGAAAAACTCAAGAACCAACTTCAGAAGATCGCCATGAAGCGGACGGGAGGCCAGAAGACCGACGAAATACTGGGGAACGATGGTAGCGGCCCGGAAGGTCTCCCCGATTCGATCATCGTCACCGCCGAGGGAGTCGAAGGAGAGGCGCCGATTCTGCCCAGCGAAGGACAAGATATCGGAGCCCCTTCGGAAGAGCGGCTCCTCGACGTAGAGCCGTCGGCGGCGCCAGCGCGGCCCAAGGGAAAGACCAAGTCCGCCAAGGTTCCGAGACCAGCCAAGACCAAAGCGAGGGACAAGAAGAACCCGGCCAAAGTTCAAGCGCAGAGCGACAGGCAGATGACACTAAGCTTTGAAAAACCAGAGTCGGCCGCACAGCAGGAGCAAAAGACAGGGAAAACACATGGCGCGAAAAAAGCCAAAAAATAACGGAGCGGTTGAGAAGAAGCTCATCGGCGTCGCCGACGTCGTGATTGCCGCCGCGGAGCGGAGCAAAGACCCCATGCTTGCGATTCCCATCCGCAGCCTCGCAAACGTCACGTTCAACGAGAAGCGCGGCCTCATCGAGATGGGCCGCCGCAAGCAGGCGCGCACGTTCTTCAACGTCGGCATGGCCAAGAAATTCATGCAGACGGTGCTGGTGGCCGATGCCTTGGCCGAGCTGCAGCGCGCGGACTTGACAACTTCTCTCCGGGAAATTTACTACCGCACCAAGCACACGATCAAAGATTCGCACGAGAACACCTTCGACGGCCAGAACGAATCCGACCCGCTGATCGAGGACCTCGAAGTCACGCTGGAAGCCCTGCGGGAGGAGCTGCACGTGCGCGCGGAAAACTCCGGCACCGTGGTGGGGCCTTTGGTGTTAGTCGACGACGGCGACCGAGTGGACTGCACCCGGCTCGGCAAAGGCGGTTACTCGGTCCCCTCCATCGTCGAGCCGGAATATATTCAAATCAGCAAGTGCACGGCGGACTTCGTGCTGCTCGTCGAAAAGGGCACCCAGTGGAATCGCCTTTCGGAAGACAAGTTCTGGCGGCGCTATAACTGCATCCTGCTTACGGGCAACGGCCAGCCGCCGCGCGGTGTCCGGCGCCTGGCGCGCCGGCTGCACGAAGAATACAACCTTCCCGTTTATGTCCTCGTCGATAACGATCCCTGGGGTTACTACATCTACTCGGTGGTGAAGCAGGGATCTATCAACCTCGCCTTTGAAAGCCAGCGCATGGCCATTCCCAAGGCCAAGTTCATCGGCTTCTCCAGCGCCGATCCCGACCGCTACGGCCTGCCGCGCAACGTCGGCATCAAGCTCAACGACAAAGACGTCAACCGGGCGAAGGAACTGATTAAGTACAAGTGGTTTCAAAAGAAAGAGTGGCAGAACGAAATCAAGGGCATGCTTTCGAGCGGTCTCAAATTCGAGCTCGACGCTCTTGCCAACAAGGACTTTCAATACCTGACCAAGACCTACCTTCCCAGAAAGCTAAAAGAGAAAGATTGGCTGGATTAAACTCGATGTGGCTGTAGATTGTCCGTCGAGTGTGTTATTCTGATTATGGCTTATGGAAATAGTTGTCCGAAAATTCCACTCTTTCGATCAAGCGGACGACGCCGACTATGAGTATTACCGCACGTTGTCCGGCAACGAAAAACTTCAAATGCTGCTCGAGTTGATCATGCCCGAGAATCCCGATGCGTCCGTTATCGAGCGATCTGCGCGAGTTCATCCACTTACTGAACACGAAGAGTGTTAAGTATGTGATCGTCGGCGCCTGGGCGCTGGCCTTTCACGGCCGGCCGCGTTACACGGGCGACCTCGACGTCTTTGTCGCGCGGGAACAGGATAACGCCGACAGGCTGATGGAAGTCATTGAAGCCTTCGGGTTTGGCCGGGCCGGCATCGCCCGAGACGATTTTTTGCAAGTTGATCA
>JACPFE010000460.1 GCA_016183145.1 Deltaproteobacteria bacterium
CACCTGTCAGATTTGGGGAACTTACGCCTGCTGCGGGCTGCATCAGGTAGCCGATACCAACGGTGACGGGAAGACGGACTATGTTTATGCAGACGGTGGCAACATCAATGTTTATGTTTCCACCGGCAGTACCTTTTCCGCGCCTGCGGTCTGGGGCACCTACAGCGGCAGCGGCACCCGGCAACTGGGGGATTTTAACGGTGATGGGAAAGAAGATTACATCCAGGGGAACGGTAACAATATCAAGGTAAGCACCGTCAACGCTCCCTTCCCCGACCTCGTTACCAATATCACTAACCCCTTCGGCGGCACCACGGCGGTTACCTACAAGCCGCTCACCGACAGCACTGTCTACACCAAAGACACCGGAGCGCAGGCGGCGGTCTATCCCAATGTCGATCTCCAACATCCGCTGTACGTTGTGTCCAATCTCACCGCAAGCGACGGCCTCGGTGCGAACTACGCCTACGACTATTCCTACGCCGGCGCCAAGGCGCACCTGCTCGGGCGCGGCGGGCTAGGCTTTCGCTCGATGCAGGAAATAGATTCCAGCGCCAACAAGAGGACGACAACCTTCTACAATCAGACGTTTCCGTATACCAGTCTGCCGAGCAATATTGAAACGGACCGGGCCAGCGACGGCGTGCCGTTCAAAGACACCATCCACACCTACTGGAACGAAAACGCCTATCCTTCGGCGCCTACCGTGAGCTTTGTTGCGCCCAAACAGGTGCAGATCGTGGAGCAAGAGAAGACGGTGTCAGGCTTCATTATAGTGATTTTATTGTCTCTTCTTCCCGATAATCCATACCTACGACACATTGAACCGGCTGCCCTGGGGGCTCGATCCGCTAAACGGGACCACTGGGTTTACTTGCGATGCGAACGGCAACCTGCTTAGCGTCACCGACGCGCGGAGCAACGCGACCCCCATATGTGTACGTCAATAGGGACCGGCTGGCGACGCGCGTCGATCGGCAAGTGCACGGTGTCTGGCTTAACAATCTCTACCATCTTCGTTTTTGGAGTTCGGAAACGCTGGTCGAAGTCGTATTTCTGTTTCGGACAAGTCCTCCAAGGCGACGCCGGCCGGTCGTTGGTCGGATAGCGTTGCTTGTTTCGTGATTTACGCCGCGCTTTTTCGCCACCAACTTTTCTCATAACACGCTCTGCAAGAACTGACCGCCGCTTGTCTTAACGTCGGAAGTTTTCTCACGCGGTCACTGCGATTCTTAAACGACGCTGGCGCCTGTCGTAGTTGCGCAATTGCGTAACTACGCAACCGTCACCGCGAGGCTCAGGCTTTGCTTGCGAGCCGATGGCAACGGCGCAAAAATATCGCTCACCAGGAACAGCGTCGGATTTAACTTCCCGAAGTCGGCCGTCCAGTGACCAAACGGGTTATCGTCACGCTCTGCTCGAACAGGCGAGGATTCTCGTAGTCCCGGGGCCGAGGCAGTTCGACGTCGATCACCTGCGCGATCCGCCCCGGGCGCGGGCTGAGCACAACAATCCGGTCGGCGACAAAGCAAGCCTCGAAGCAGTTGTGGGTGACGAAGAGTACCGTCTTTCTCGTCTCTTGCCAAAGCCCCAGGAGCAGTTCCCGCATGGAGCGCGCGGTCACCTTCGTCCAGGCCGCTGAAAGGTTCGTCCATCAGGAGCAGCTCCGGATCCACCGCGAACGCCCTGGCGATGGCGGTGCGCTGCTGCATCCCGCCGGACAGCTCGTGCGGATGCGCTTGCGCGAAGTCCATCAACTCCACCCTGGTGAGCCAGTAGCTGATTCGATCGCGCCACTCGCTTCGATGGATACCGACGGATTCGAGGGCGAACTCGATGTTTCCCTGCACCGTCAGCCAAGGCAGCAGCCGCGGCTCCTGAAAGACGTAACCGATGCGAAAAGGGTGATCGCTGTTACGCGAGACCAGCTTGCCCCCCACTCTCGCCTCGCCGAGGTACTGCTGATCCAGGCCGCTGAGCACGTTGAGCACTGTGGTTTTCCCGCATCCGGATGGTCCCAACAGACAGACGAACTCCCGGTCGGCGACGGTGAGGCTCACGTTGTCCAGCGCGACGAGTCCCTGAGGATAGGCTCGGCTCCGGTAAACTTTGGACATACCTTGGAGTGTGATGGCAGCCATAGGATTCGAAAAGGGCTAAGCTCGGATCTCAGGCCGCCACCTGAAGAGACGGTTCTCCAGGGGCTTTAGCGCTGCCAGCTCGATGACGAGCATTACCAGGGTAAAAGACAGGGTGCAGGCGAAAACGTCGGCCATCTTAAACATCTGGAACGAGTAGTTGAGCATATAGCCGATCCCATCGGATCGTCCCAGCAGCTCCACCAGCACTGTTACCTTCCACACGACACCCAGGCCGAAGCGAGCGGCGGCCATCATGTAGGGCAACACCTGGGGGATGACCACGCGGACGGTACGCCGCCAGCGCGACGCCCGAAAAACGCAGGCCATGTCGACCAGCCGCTGATCGACCGCCTTCACGCCCTGCCAGATGTTGATGGCGATAGAAGGAAAGGTTGTCCAGGAGATAGCCAGCACCGCCGCGCGATCGTTGAGAGCCCCAGCCACAGGAAGGAAACGATGATGTAGCAGAGGCTGGGGATCGTCAGCCCCACCATAACCCAGAGGTCCAAGGTTTGCTCGCAGCGCCGGTAGAGTCCCATCAGAGTGCCGCTCACCACACCTAGCGCCATGGCCAGCGCAAAGCTCACCAGCATCCCCGGGATCACTCCCCTCGCCTTTGAGCCAGGGATCGCCAGCTCTTGCTCAGTCAGTACATCCATCGAATTCATTTCACGGAGCGATATTTAACGCTTCGCGCTACTACGCTTGAAAGTTTGAGCAGCTTGGGCAAATTTTCCAGGCGCCGAAGACCCCTCGGATTCGGATATGCCTGGCGCCAAGACGCCAAGGACGCCAAGTTCGGAAATCAATTTCTTTTCTTTGCCCCCTTTGCGTTTTTTGCGGTAGAT
>JACPFE010000456.1 GCA_016183145.1 Deltaproteobacteria bacterium
ACCTAGGGACCATATGCGCAGCTTGATTTGGAAACTTCTCGGTGTGGGTCGCCTGCCCGACGCATCGAAGAAAAAGCTCGGGGTCGTGGCGCTGCTATACTTTATTCAAGGCGCGCCGGCGGCGATTTTGTGGGAAGTGCTGCCGGTTTACTTCCGCCTGCATGGCGTGTCGTTGCGCGCCATCGGCGGGCTGCGCCTGCTTGAGTTGCCGTATTCTCTCAAGGTTTTCTGGTCGCCGGCGGTGCACCGTTACGGCGACCGGCGCGCGTGGGTGACGGCGTGCATGTTGGGGATCGCCGGGGTTCTCTTGGCGCTGCCCTTTGTAAATGTCGCCGCGGTGGGCTTGATCGTTCTGCTATTGATTCTCGCCCTGACGACTTTGTCGGCAACCCAGGATGTGGCCATCGATTCCTATTCGGTCGGCTTGGTCAGCCGCGAGGAAGAAGGCGCGGCCAACGGCGTGCGCGCCTCGGCGTACCGGGTGGCGTTGGTGTTCGCCGGCGGGGGAATAGTATTTCTCGCCGCGCTGCTCACATGGAACATGCTGTTCATGCTCGCGTCCGTTGTGTTCACGATCCTGGCGCTCGCGGTTCTGGCAATCCCGCGGCTGAGCTTGCCGGAACAGGCGCGCGAGCATTGGCTGCAAGGCTTCGTGGGCTGGGCCGGAACCTGGCGCGTGATTCCGCTGGTGCTGTTCGTGCTTACCTACAAACTCGGAGAGTTTGCCATCGGCCCGATGGTCAAGCCTTTCTGGGTGGACTACGGCAAATCGATCTGGCCGATTCGAGAGGAGCTGATGTTTCAGATCGGTCTTTTTCCCACGACCTTCGGCATCATCTTGAGCATCGCCGGCGCCCTGGCCGGCGGGGCGTTCATCTCGCGTTACGGAATTTTCCACGGCGTCTGGTTTCTCGGTTTGCTGCAAGCCGTGTCGAATCTCGGGTATTCGTTAGTGGAATGGATGAATCTCGGCCGCTTCGGACTCTACGGCGCGTCGATGTTCGAATCACTCAGCGGCGGGCTGGGCACCGCGGCGTTTCTCGCCTTTTTGATGAACGTCTGCCAGAAAGAGCATGCGACGGTGCAATATGCTTTCCTGTCGTCAATTTTTTCTCTCACCGGACGTTTGGTGGGCGGCATCAGTGGCCTGGGGGCGGAACGCTACGGCTACGGCAACTATTTCGCGATTACTTTTCTGCTGTCGCTGCCCGCTTATCTTTTATTGCCGTGGGTGAAACATTGGATTCAAGAAAAATCCGACGGTTGAAAAATCCCCGAATCATACCTTGATTTCGTTCAGCAGGCGACGCCATACGGTTCTTTCGCGATTGGGTGAAACCATGGGTGAAAGGCTCCGGCAAGCGCTCTTGAGCGAAAGATAAAAGTTTGCGTCGGTCTCGGTGCGCCGCAGCAAGCGGGCGAGCGCGGGAGTGTCGCCGACCGGAAAGAAGCCCGGATAGGCATTGCCTAACGTTCCCATCAAGCCGGGAATCTTCGAGGCGAGCACCGGCACGCCGGATGCGAGAGCTTCCGACAAAACGTTGGAGCTTCCTTCCATCCGCGAGGTGATCACCAGGAGGTGGCTTTCCGCCAACACTCTTCTTGCTTTGCCGTGCGACAGCTCGCCGATCCAGCGGTAGCGGAGGTTGCGCTTCATTTCGGCGCGGGCGCGCCGCTCCAAGGCTTCGTCAAGGGCGCGGCCGATATGTGTGACGTGAATGCGGGAAGCGGCGGGCAAGCGACGGGCGGCGAGGGCCGTGCGCAGCGGGTCTTTCTCGGCGCGCAAGTGGCCGATGACGCAGGCTTTAAATTTGGCGTCGCTCCACGGCGCGGCGCGATTGCGGACCGGCGGGGCCGACTGGTAGATTACGCGGGTTTTTGAGTGGAGCCGTTTCGGCAGCTCGGCCAGCGCCAACTTTTGCAGCGCCACGACGCGCGTCGCCAATTCGAGGGAGCGCCGCGCGTTGGCGTCGACGCGTATGTCTTTGTAAAGGTCGGTGCCGGTGAGGACGACGACGAGCGGAAGCTCGGGATGGTTGTCATAAAAGCGCTCGATCGATTGGTAACTTCGGCGCGCGTGCAGCGCGATCAAGCGGTCGCAAGGTTTGCCGTCGTAATGCTGCGTTATGCTGACCTTATGACCAAGCTTCCTTAAGATTCCCGCCCAGCGCAGGGCGGTGATCTTGTTGCCGTTGTTGAAGCGCAGCGGCGCGGGTGTGACGAGTTGGATCTTCACGTCGGTCGATTACCTGGATATTCAGGCTTTTGTGTCGGCAGCCAACGCTATTTCAGTGCAAGGATTCGGAAATTGCACCGCGGAGCCCTTCGACACGCTCAGGGTGAGCGGCTCTCTTCCGCTCATGGTGAGCTTGTCGAACCATGTGAACTCTGCGTCTCTGTGGTGAATACTCTTTCACTGTAATCCCGAAAGACTTGACTATCTAGCGCAGGTGCGGAATCCGGCCCAGACATCGCGGCGGTCCGGTGTGTAGAAATTCCGCCAGGTGTTTCGGATCAGCAGGGAAGAGGTCGCCCAACAGCCGCCGCGTAAAACCTTGTGCGTGCCGAACCACGGCTTCGAGTATTCCTTGTACGGATCCATGGTAAATCCCGGATATGGCAGGAAATCATCCGCGATCCACTCCCAAAGGTTCCCGATCATCTGGCGGCAGCCGAAGGCGCTGTCTCCGGCCGGGTGGGCGCCGACTTCGACCAAGCCTCCGCTTCGCCAATCGAGATTGGCGTGCTTTGGCGCCGGCTGCTCATCGCCCCAAGGGAAATGGCGCCGGTGCCCGGCGTAACCATCGCGGGCAGAGTTCGGTTCAGCGGAGGCGGCGATTTCCCACTCGGCCTCGGCGGGCAAGCGCCGGCCCGCCCAATTGCAGTAGGCTTGCGCTTCGTACCAGCTCACGTGAACCACCGGCAAGTTTTCATTGAGCGGCAGGTAGCGATTGTAGACTCGTTGTTGCCAGTGGCCGTTGCCGTCTCTTCTCCAGTAGACCGGGTGGTCCAGTCTTTCCGTAAAATCCTGAACCTCCGGCGCTTCATTCATGGTTCGGTTAAAGAATTTCTCGAAAGATTTTTCCAATTGTGGCGCGCCGCCGGTTTCCAGCCAGCGCCAGCCATCGGCGCTCCAGAAATGATCCCTGCGGTAGCCGCCGTCTTCGACAAAGGCGAGAAACTCGCCGTTGGTTACCGGCGCGCGGGCGATGCGAAAGGGCTGGACCTCGACTTCGTGCGCCCACTTCTCGTTGTCGAAAACGAAAGGGAAGTCGGGCGTGGCGCCGACCATGAAGCTGCCACCGGGAATCTCGACGTCGCCGGGGCAGGAACCGCCGCCGCTGGGCGTGTCGATTTTTTGCTCGTTTAGACTCGGCGGCGGATAACCGAGCGTCTGCCGCGTGTAGGCCACCGCTTCGGCATGCATGCCTTCGTGAAACGTGGCCAGCGAATAAAAATAAAATTCATCAGGAGAAAGTTCCGTGCCGTGGTCGATGCGTTCGATACATCGATCGATCACCTCGTCCATATAACGCAGGGTATCGGCCCGCGACGGAAGGAGCAGCTCCCAGCGGGTGTCGTGCGCTACGTCGGTGGAGTTGTAAAGCTGATCGCCGTTTGCGAGAAGCGGCCTTTGTTTGCGCAGGTGGCGCAGGATCCAGAACTCCTGAAACCAGGCGACATGGCCGATCTCCCAGAGGGGCGGGTTGACGATGGCCAGCCGCGGCCCGATCATCTGCCGGTCGTCGAGGTCGGCGACAAGAGCGAGCGTGCGCGCGCGGAATTCGCGCATGACACGCACGAGTTCGCACGGCTTCATCATCCTGCCCATACCGCCGGGTGTCGCCGGTTCGACTTGCGCCTTCATCAAAGGCGAAATTACGCCAGACTTGAACGGCGATCAAGGATGGCGGCCACAATCGCGATCACATCACCGGAGCGCTGCTTGAATCAAGTTCCGCCAGACTCTGATCTCAGTTCCCCACTTCTCCCTTCGATGCCCCGATAAGTAGCGCGATGCCGCTTTCAGACGGGTGAGTTCGATGGTGCTTAGCCGGAGGGCTTGTTTGCTCTGCTTCGCCCGTTGGTTCCTATCGCAAAAATTACGAATCGCATGCCAGTGCGCAAGCGCGCCGAGCCCAAAACGCCGCTTGACGATCCTGGTCCAGCTTGTTTCCGGTCGATACGTCCGTGGGTCCGCCGCATAGTCGAAGCAGGTCGTCAAGGGAACGAAGCCGAGTTCCTCTTGCAGCAGCGGATTGTTAAGGTAGCCGTAAACCGCTTCGGGCAATCGCGGATCGCGACCGCGCAGCGGGCCGATGTGAAGCTCGTCGCTCATGGAGAGATCGTTGACCGGGTAGTTGTCCCAAAGGATCAACGGGTGGCGGACGCGATTCGCGATTGCCCGCACATGAGCGAGCGTGATGGTTTTCGAAACAACGGCCGGCCCTGTCCAAAGGCATGCGGTTTCTGACGGTAGATATTCTCCGAGGGTTTCCAGAAATTGCGGCTCAAATGCTCCGAAGATGCGCGCGAGCAGCGGGTCCGGCGTGTAGTAAGACGGACAAATCCACCATTCGACGTCCCTCCATGCGGCAGGTTGAGATTCGATGATTCGTTTCAGCCAAGTTCCCTCCGCCGCCGCCAGACTGTTTTTGAATCTCTTGCGGTCGATCTCATGCGACAAGCGCGACGGAATGTCGTCGAAGAGCACTGCGAAGGTGCGCACGCCGGCGTCGTAGAAGCGCTGCGCTTTTTTGAGCAGGATGCGGACGGGTTCGTCGGTGCTGAAGCAGAGACCCTCGCCCGGATGAAAGCCGTAGACGAAATCGATCCGATGGCGCTGCGCCGCGCGGATGAGCCGCAGCAACTCTTGCCACTCTCTGCGCGGGTAGGGAAGGCGCCAGCGCTTACGGTGGTAAGGATCGTCCTTCGGCGCATATAAATAGGTATTCATGCCCCGGGCGGCGCCGAATGCAAAAATCGCGCGGCGGTGCGCCATGGTCCACGGCGGGCCGAAGAATCCTTCGACGATGCCGCGGCGAGCGAAAGTTTTTACCGGAGTTGACATAAGTCGAACTTGTCACAGGTCGCTAGATCTCGCAAGTTTTTCTTGCCAAGTGAGAGGGCATTGCATAGGATCAAAGGCAAATCATCGTGACGGGTAGGTGACGGCGTTATGCGTCTGATTTGGAGCGCACTTGCTTTGTCGATGGCGGTGGTGACGAGCTCCCACGACCAAACGTCTCCGGTGGCGGAAATGGCGCAGATTCCCGCCGG
>JACPFE010000471.1 GCA_016183145.1 Deltaproteobacteria bacterium
GGGAGCTGAGCGTTGTATTCCACTGGCCAGGCTTTGAATTGCACGTCCGGAGACCGATAAGGCCCGCCGGCCGTCGGCAGCGGCTCGAATTCGAACGGTCCGGTGATGAGGTCCCACAGGCCATGTTTGCCTTCGAACGGACGATCCGGGCCAGTCATGCCTTGGCCGGCGAGCAGCGCCGCGAAGACGCCGTTGCGGGTCGCAAATGACGTCGCGGCGCCTTTCCACAAAGAGAGCTCCCCCGCGCGCGTGTTGCGCATCGGAACGTTAGCCACCGCGGTGATCGCCACGGCTTCGCCGATCTGCTTCGGCGTCAAACCGAGCAGATGGCCGATGCCTGCGGCGGTACATATTCCGATGGCAAATCCCTGATCCCATCCTTTGTATCTCAAGCCGGTGGCGTCGCTGATGCGAACAAAGAGTTCGTACGCGATCACCATGCTGGAAATTAGCCGCCTCCCGTCGGCGTTCGCGGCTTCCGCGAGTGCTAAAAAAGCGCACAGACAATCGCTCGGATGGCCACCCGGATATTGGTCGTTGAAATCTAAGTTGCGGATCATTGCCGTGTTCACGAAGGCTGCGCTCTCCGCCGTGGACTTCTCGCCGTGAAAAAGGATGCGGCCCGGATAGTGCTGCGGCGCGGCTCCTCGCGCCAGGCCGAGGCCGATCCGCGCCGACTCACAGTCGTGCGCGGCAATGGCGCAAGCCAAACTGTCGACGAGAAAACGGGTCGCGGCGGCAATTACTTCGTCCGGTAACTTTTCGTAGGAAAGTTCGGCCGCGAAATCGGCGATTTGTCGAGTTAGATTGTCCATGCACGTCTCCTGCTACCTGTGATTGCGGCTGAAAGTCACCCTGCCGCCCTACCGCGATCGTCTTGCTGATCGGCGTCGCCTGCGCCCGCCCCGATCGCAAACCGAATATCTTGCTGCCCGATGAACCTTTCGCGGCGCTCAGTCCGGGCGCGTCGCGTTGACGCCGCCGGGCATTTTAAACCTGCGCCAGTGGCCACTCCAGTCACAGCCGCATTTTTGACAGCGCCACTCGGTCATCCCTTCCCACTCCTCCCGGTCGGCGCCCACGGCGCGGCCCTTGTCGATGGAACGTTGCAGCGATGGAGTTATGGGAGCGTGCACAACAGGAACAACATCCGCCGCTCCGCACTCCGGGCATAGAGGGGGTTTCTTGGCGGCGGCTTTTTTTCGCTTCACGGGATGCCGTCTCGAACGGAGTGTCTATAGATACTTACCTTGGGGATGTTGAACAGAACGACTCTAGGAAAATTTATCCCGCCAAGGCGCGAAGGCGCAAAGTTAAAAACATCTTCGGAATTCTCTGAACTTCGCGTCTTTGCGTCTTTGCGGGAGACATGGTTTTTCCGATCTCTTCTTCGTTTCCGAATTTCAAATACCTTTGGTTAGAGTTTTGCGAACCTCGCGCGCCACCTCGACGAGCAACTTCGCTTTAGCGTCGGCCAGCCCGCGGCTGATCGTCATCAGACCGCAGTCGGGCGCGAGCCAGAGATTTTTCGGCTCGATGTATTTCAAAACGGTGCCTACACGCTCCACGACTTGCGCCACCGGCGGCACCGGCGCATCGCTGGGATCGACGCAGCCGAACATTATGATTCGACCTTGGCAGATGCTTAAGACAGCCGGATCGTAGTTGCTTCTGGCGAACTCTACGCCGAAACAGCCGATGCGCGTCTTCATCAGTTCCTGGAGCAGTTCGGGATATTGGTATTGGTGCTGCTGGCCGGCGCCGCCCGGATAGCCATAACAAAGATGGACGATGGTCGGCACGTGAATGCCTTGGAGGCAAAGGTCGAGGGCGCGTGCGCCGTAATCGAAGACTTTCTCGTGGTAACGGGTCATGGCGGGTTCGTCGATCTGAAGCACATCGCAGCCCGCGGCTTGCAAATCGAGCAACTCGGCATTGAGCGCCGCGGCCACGTCCATCGCCATGGCCTTTTCGTCGTGGTAGCTCTCGTCCAACGTGCTGTCGATAACGGTCATCGGCCCCGGCACGGCCATTTTTATGGGCTTTTGCGTCTGGAGCTTGGCGAAGCGAAAATCTTCCAGAATAGCCGGCGCGTGTCGCCGCACCTTGCCCACGACTCGCGGCACGACGTGATCTTGCTCGCGCCGCCGATAAATTGTTTTGATGGCCGTTTCCTTTAGATCGATGCCGTCGAAAGCCCCCAGGATGTGATCGATGAAGCCGGTGCGCCGTTGCTCGCCGTCGGTCAGGAGATCCAAACCGATCTGCTCCTGCGCGCGCATGTTAAGCGCCGTGGCGTCATCCTGCGCTTCTTTGAGCGCCGGGCCTTCGAGGCGAAAGTTCGCTCGACTTCGCTCTGTGACTGCGAGCCAGCTCGGACGAGGAAAACTGCCTATGGTCGTCGTGGCGATGGGTGGAAGCTGCATGGTTGACTCTCCGTCGTGAATTTTGTCGTCAGCCTACTGCCGCCAACCGCGAAAGACAAGCCGATGGACGAAGACGAAGGTGGAGAATGGAGGATCGAAATTCCCAAATAGTCGTAGGTCGGTTGACAGGATCGGGATTTCGGATTACCTCGATATCATCAAGCCGATAAAGGAGCGAACGTGGCCTACGATGATCGCAGCGTAAAACCGATGAGCGCCAGTTTGATGCGGGCGCGCATCGCGACGAAAATATTGGCAGGCCTCTACGAAGACGTGCCGACGA